>NZ_JBQSWC010000008.1:0-134041 GCF_052376775.1 Halomonas sp. AOP43-A1-21
GGAGCCCTGATGCGTAATAACCAACCTGTGACTCAACGCGAATACGTATTGAACGATGAGTCGGTATTGATTTCACGCTCTGATTTGAAAGGGCGGGTAACGTTTGCTAACTCCACCTTTGTTGAAGTCAGTGGTTATACGCGCGACGAGCTGATAGGTGCTCCGCATAATTTGCTTCGCCACCCCGATATGCCTGAAGCCGCCTACGCGGACTTTTGGAAGACCATTAAATCTGGGGCAACCTGGCAGGGTGTCGTCAAAAACCGGCGTAAAAATGGCGATTACTACTGGGTAAATGCCACCGTCGCGCCACTTCGGGATGGCGACCGCATCGTAGGATATACCTCGGTTCGCCGCAAAGTCTCACCGGAGGTCGTAGCCCAGGCTGCGCCTATCTATGCCCAAATGCGCGAAAAAGGGCAGGCACGACGCTATACGCTGGCACAGGGAGTACTGCGCCGTAAGGGGGTGCTGGGTATTTGGTCGCGCTTAGCATTTACCAGCTTAAAGGCTAGGCTCATCGGCATGGTGGTTGCTGCTCTCTTGCTACTGGGCTTGGCGGGTGGGTTGGGGGTTTATGGTCTGATCGAGTCGGGTGAGCGTTTGAATACCCTTAACCAGTCAGGATTGGAATCTATCGCCAATCTACAGCGCATTGAGCGGCGTCTGGGGCAGGTGCTTGAAACGCTTGAACCCGCCGTGCGTAATCCCCGGCGTGTGGATATAGACGTCGTTCGTGCTGATATCGAACAGCATACGTCGCAACTCAATGATCTATGGCGCGACTACCTGACAGACGAGGTCAATAATCAACAGGTACAGGCGTTCGATACAACCTTAAATGAGTGGTTAGTCAGTGTCGATGCGGCGTTAAATGCCATCCAAGCAAGCAACGGTTTCGCCGCTTTTGAAGCTTTAAACGATACTATTCAGCCACACACCGAAGCGCTGCGCGACATGAGCGGCCATCTGGTAGCCAGTGAGCGTACCCAGGCTGAAACGCTGGTGACACAAGCTCAGCAACGCCGCCAGCAGATGCTGATTGCACAGCTTGCCCTGATGGCGATTGGGTTATTAGTGCTGATTGGTTTAAGCACGTTTATTTTACGCAGTGTATTTCGCAGTTTAGCGGGCGCCCGGCACTTAACCTTCCAAATTGCCGCCGGTAATCTTGCTGCAAGCGAAAGCCGTACCACTAACGATGAGCTGGGAGAACTGCTCTACTCGCTGGACACCATGCGCTTTAGTCTGGCGAGCATCGTCAACGATCTGGAAGGTCGGGTATCTGTTGTAACACCGGCGATCAGACAGATCGCCGCAGAAAATGAAGAGCTCTCCTCGCGCACTGAGCAGCAGGCGTCATCGCTTCAGCAAACGGCTGCTAGCATGGAAGAAATCACTTCCACCGTGCAGCAAAATACCGAAAATGCCCGCCAGGCAACAGAGCTTGCACTACAAAATGCTGCCAGCACCCGCGACACCGGAAAGCAGATGGAAGCGCTGGTCGAGCGTATGCAGCGCATTGCGCAAAGCGCAGACAAGATGAACGAAATGATCAGCGTGATTGATGGGATCGCTTTTCAGACCAACATCTTGGCGCTGAACGCTTCTGTCGAGGCCGCTCGGGCAGGGGAACACGGGCGTGGTTTCGCCGTGGTTGCCAGTGAAGTGCGTAACCTGGCAGGGCGAAGTGCCGACGCTGCCCAGGAAATTCGCAAGATGATCGACAGCACCACGCAAGAAGTCAGCGGTGGCCGCAGTGCGGTTGAACAGGCCGAGCGCGCTATTGAAAATGTTATGCAGCAGGTAAGTCAGGTCAGCGTGCTGATGGAATCCATCAGCACGGCGTCCAATGAACAGAGTAGCGGTATTGGGCAGATTAACTCAGCCGTGGCTGAAATGGATCATGTGACACAGCAAAATGCCTCCAAGGTACAGTCCATCGCCGCGTCGGCTGACAATTTAACACTGGAAGCTTATGAGCTTGCCAACGTGGTGGATGCGTTTCGCTTAAAAGGCGTACAAGAAGAGAGCATTGTCACCGCACGTGAAAAGCTTCGGCACACGCATCAAACCGAACCGAAAACGGTCAAGCCTATAGCGCCAGCTAAAGCGGAGTCGAAGAAGAAACTGATCGTTCAGTCTCAACATGATGAGTGGGAGGCATTTTAACGAAACCTAGCATCTAGACATTGTGCTTTCTCTACATCTGGCCTGATGAGAGCGCTCATGCCACAATCTAGGGCGCTGGATTCACCTGCCCACCGCCGAGTTGGCAGCGGGCCAAAAAAAAGATGTAGAGGACACTATGCCTGAGTATCGCTCCCGTACGACCACCGCTGGCCGTAATATGGCTGGCGCTCGCGCTTTATGGCGCGCCACTGGTATGAAAGACGAGGATTTTCATAAGCCGATTATCGCGGTCGCCAACTCCTTTACCCAGTTTGTCCCCGGTCACGTTCACCTGAAAGATATGGGCCAGCTGGTCGCCCGTGAAATTGAAAAAGCCGGTGGTGTAGCCAAGGAATTCAATACTATCGCTGTCGACGACGGCATCGCGATGGGCCATGACGGCATGCTGTACTCATTGCCTAGCCGCGACATTATCGCTGACAGCGTCGAGTACATGTGTAACGCGCACTGTGCGGATGCGCTGGTTTGTATCTCCAACTGCGACAAAATCACCCCCGGAATGCTGATGGCCGCTATGCGCCTGAATATTCCGGTGGTCTTTGTGTCCGGCGGGCCAATGGAAGCAGGCAAAACCAAGCTTTTGGATCACGGTCTGGATTTGGTAGACGCCATGGTCATGGCAGCTGACGACAGCGTGGATGATGAAACGCTGGCCGAAGTCGAGCGTAGCGCTTGCCCCACCTGCGGTAGCTGCTCGGGCATGTTTACCGCCAACTCAATGAACTGCCTGACTGAAGCGCTCGGCCTGGCATTGCCGGGTAACGGCACTGTGCTGGCGACGCACTCTGACCGTCGTCGGCTGTTTGAAAACGCCGGCCATAAGATTGTCGAGCTAGCCAAGCGTTACTATGAAGGCAATGAGGCACACTTGCTGCCCCGCGCAATTGGCTCCAAAGCCGCGTTTAGAAACGCCATGACGCTGGATATCGCCATGGGCGGTTCCACCAATACCATTTTGCACCTGTTGGCCGCCGCGCAAGAAGCGGAAGTCGACTTCACCATGTCGGATATCGATCAGCTATCCCGCGAAGTGCCGCAGCTGTGTAAAGTGGCACCTAACACTCAGAAGTACCACATTGAAGACGTGCACCGGGCGGGTGGCATCATGGCGATTCTGGGCGAGCTTGATCGCGCAGGTGTGCTGGATACCTCGGTACCCACGGTTTACGGCGACAGTCTCAAGGCCGCGCTGGACGAGTGGGACATCATGCGCTCGCCCAGCCCGGAAGTGGTTGAGTTCTTCAAAGCGGGTCCTGGTGGTGTACCCACCCAGACCGCGTTCTCGCAAAGCACACGCTGGCCAAGCCTGGACGGCGATCGGGCGACCGGCTGTATCCGTAACCTGGAGCATGCGTTCTCGACCCAGGGCGGTCTGGCGGTGCTTTATGGCAATATCGCGCTGGATGGCTGTGTGGTCAAAACCGCCGGCGTCGATGACTCGATTCTGCTGTTTGAAGGCACTGCCCACGTAGTGGAGTCCCAGGATCAGGCAGTCGCCAACGTGCTGGATGGCAAGGTAAAAGAAGGCGATGTCGTAGTGATTCGCTACGAAGGCCCTAAAGGTGGCCCCGGCATGCAGGAAATGCTGTATCCGACCTCTTATCTTAAGTCCAAGGGGCTGGGCAAAGCCTGCGCACTGTTGACTGATGGTCGCTTCTCTGGCGGAACATCCGGTTTATCAATTGGTCATGTGTCGCCTGAAGCCGCCGCGGGTGGTGCGATAGGCTTGGTAGAGCAGGGCGATACCATTGTTATCGACATTCCCAACCGCACGATTAACGTCAAGCTTACCGACGCTGAGCTTGCCGCCCGCCGCGAAGCGATGGACGCCAAAGGCAAAGATGCCTGGAAGCCAGTCGAGCAGCGTCCGCGTAAGGTAACGCCTGCGCTCAAGGCCTATGCACTATTGGCTACCTCCGCTGACAAAGGGGCGGTGCGCGACCTTTCCAAACTCGATTAAACTTTCGCAAGGAGCATTATGAAAGCAACAATCAATGTGGGCCTGGTAGGTTATGGGTTCGCGAGTAAAACGTTTCACGTACCGCTCATTCAGGCCACGGAAGGCCTGGATTTAGTGGCCATATCTTCAAGTGACGCCGCTAAGGTGCGGGCTGACCTGCCTGATGTCGAGGTCGAGAGCGAAGCGCGGGCATTATGCCAACGTTATGATATTGACCTTATCGTGATTCCTACGCCCAACGATACTCACTACTCGCTTGCCAAAATGGCACTCACTGCGGGTAAACACGTTGTGGTGGATAAGCCGTTTACCGTGACGCTGTCAGAAGCCAAGCAGCTGAAATCGCTCGCCGTGGTGAAAGAGCGTTTGATCTCGGTGTTTCATAATCGTCGTTGGGACAGCGATTTTTTAACCGTCAAGGCACTGCTTGAAGCTGGCACGCTAGGGCGTGTCACCGGTTTCGAGTCGCGCTTTGACAGATTCAAACCTGAAGTCCGCGACCGCTGGCGCGAGAAAGCCGCGGCAGGTGGCGGACTGTGGTATGACCTGGGGCCACATCTGCTGGATCAGGCATGTGAACTGTTCGGAATGCCCAGCGCCATTTTGCTGGAGCTGGGCACACGCCGCGATGGTGCTCAAGCCGATGACGATTTTCTCGCGCTGCTCGCCTACGATGACCGGCGTGTTCAGTTAAGTGCCAGTGCATTAGTGGCCGAAGCGACACCGCGTTTCAGAATTCATGGCACGCAAGGCAGCTATGTAAAATACGGCCTGGACCCTCAAGAAGATCGCCTGAAAGCAGGAGAAGTACCCACCGTTAATTGGGGAGAAGATACCCCAGGTGCGTTAACGCTGCGCGAAGGTCAGGATGAAAGCGCATCGCTAACAGGCCATGAGCATCCTACTCAGCCGGGTAACTACCTAGCCTATTACCAGGGAATCGTCGAGGCCATTCAAGGCCGCGCTGCATTGCCGGTCGATATCGAAGCCGCGCTACGCTCGATGACGCTTTTGGAAGCCGGCCAGGATAGCTACCGCCAACGCCGCTGGATAGCACTCAAACCCCACTTTTAACCCCACACCGAATACCGGCGCCCGCTTCACACGGGTGCCGGTATTCGCTCGTCCCTTACAAAACGTATCGCTATCGACGGATCCGAAAATAGCGCAAATTCGTAGCGCGTGGTAAGCGAAGCGCACCCGCGGGAGCAGCGCGAAGCGCTGCCAGGTGATGAGGTGCAGAAGCATAAGTGCGGTGGAATAGCCAAGGCAGGCGAACCGCCGCCACCCGCGGGTGCTTTATTTGCTCGTCCCTCGCAAAACGTTACCCCGCGCTACGATTCTTGCGAATTCGAAAAATAGCGAGAACCCGTAGCGCGTGGTAAGCGAAGCGCACCCGCGGAAGCAGCGCGAAGCGCGGCCGGGGTTGGGTGATGAAAGCACAACAGTCTGATTTCGGTGGCAATGCCAAGGCGGCGAACCGCCGCCATCCGCGGGTGCCTTATTTGCTCGTCCCTCGCAAAACGTTACCCCGCGCTACGGTTGTTGCTGGGTCCGAAAATAGCGTAAATTCGTAGCGCGTGGTAAGCGAAGCGCTGCCGGGTTGAGTGATGAAAGCACAACAGTCTGATTTCGATGGCAATGCCAAGGCGGCGAATCGCCGCCACCCGCGGGTGCCTTATTTGCTCGTCCCTCGCAAAACGTTACCCCGCGCTACGGTTGTTGCTGGGTCCGAAAATAGCGCAAATTCGTAGCGCGTGGTAAGCGAAGCGCACCCGCGGAAGCAGCGCGAAGCGCTGCCAGGTGATGAGATGCAAAAGCATAAGCGCGGTGGAATAGCCAAGGCGGCGAATCGCCGCCATCCGCGGGTGCCTTATTTGCTCGTCCCTCGCAAAACGTTACCACGCGCTACGATTCTTGCGAATCCGAAGATAGCGCAAATTCGTAGCGCGTGGTAAGCGAAGCGCACCCGCGGAAGCAGCGCGAAGCGCGGCCGGGGGTGGGTGATGAAAGCACAACAGTCTGATTTCGATGGCAATGCCAAGGCGGCGAATCGCCGCCACCCGCGGGTGCCTTATTTACTCGTTCCTCGCAAAACGTTACCCCGCGCTACAATTTTTGCGAATCCGAAAAATAGCGAGAACCCGTAGCGCGTGGTAAGCGCCAGCGCACCCGCGGAAGCAGCGCGAAGCGCTGCCGGGGTTGGGTGATGGGGGCACGAAGGCATAGCATTGATGGCGAGCCCAAGGCGGCGAATCGCCGCCACCCGCAGGTGCCCTTATTTACTCGTCCCTCGCAAAACGTTACCCCGCGCTACGTTTTCTGCTGGATTCGAAAATTGAGGCCCGCGCTGAAAGGCGGGGCCGACATTACTTCACAACAAATCAGCAGCGTCTTGGCGCTTCTCGTCACGTAATTTATCGCGGGCGATATACAGCGCCGCTATGGCGCGGGCTTCATGAAAATCGTCGCGTAGCAGAAGGGCAGGCAGATCTTCGATGGGGTGGGTTTCGACAATCAGCGGCTCTGGTTCGTCGCCCGGCAGCCGTTTGGGGTACAGGTCAGTGGCAATCAAGACCTGCATACGGTGGCGCATATAGTTAGGGGCCAGTGAAAGCTCCACTAACGGCTCGATACGATGGGCACCAAAGCCGCACTCTTCCATTAGCTCCCGGTTCGCCGCGGTCACAATATCTTCACCCGGGTCTACCAGGCCTTTGGGAAGCGTTAATACGTAATCTTCAAAGCCTGCCGCATACTCGCGAATCAACAGTACATGGTCGGGGTCGGGCATGGCCACAATCATGACGGCGCCACGGTCAGCACCGGTCAAGCGCTCAAACTGGCGCTCCTCGCCGTTTGAAAAACGTAAATCCAACGACTCGATATGAAATAAACGGCTTTTGGCTACGCTCTCACGGGCGAGTATCTGCGGTTTGCGCAGGTAGCCGGAGGGAGAATCAGATGCCGACATACAGGCCTCCATGGCTGCTAAAAAGGGGTTAGGCTACAATAGCACGCTTACTCTTTTAGACTGGAGCGGCAATGATTGATTGGCGCGAAATTGATACCGTCCTGCTGGATATGGATGGCACGCTGCTAGACCTGCACTTTGACAGCCACTTCTGGCTTGAGCATTTGCCGCGTCGCTATAGAGAGCTTCATCAGCTTGATGAAGCGTCTCAAAATGCGCTTCAAAAGCGGATTATAGGCGAGCAGGGCACGCTTAACTGGTACAGCCTGGCGTACTGGAGCCGAGAGCTTAATGTCGATATTGTTGCGCTCAAGCGTGAGGTACAGCATTTAATCGGTTTACGTAGTGATGCGCTCGATTTTCTGAAATGGCTAAAGCAGGCTCACCCGCGCGTAATATTGGCAACCAATGCCGATAGAGCCAGCCTATCGCTTAAATTGCCGTTAACGGGGTTGGAAAACTACCTGGACGCCATCATTTCCTCAGAAGACGTAGGGGCAGCCAAGGAGGAGCAGGCGTTTTGGTTTGCGCTTCAAGAGATCGAACCCTTTGACCCTGCCCGCACCCTGTTTATAGACGATAACTCCCGCGTGCTGGAAAGCGCTCGCGAATTTGGTATTCGGCATTTGCTGGGTATTAAGCAGCCGGACAGCCAGCGCCCTGAGAAAGAGCTGCAGGAATTTATCGCCTTGGATCGATTTGCCCAGCTGCTGTCACAAGATCTTCCAGAGCAGCAAGGAGAGCGTTAATGAGCGACACCGTTCGCTTGGATAAGTGGTTATGGGCCGCGCGGTTTTTCAAAACCCGTGCGCTCGCCAAAAAAGCCATTGAAGGTGGCAAGGTGCACTACGACGGTGCACGTGTCAAAACCAGCAAGAATGTCGAGCTGGGAGCGCTGATTCGCGTACCTCAAGGCTGGGATATTTATGAAGTCGAAGTGATCGAGCTTTCTGACCAGCGCCGTGGCGCGCCTGAAGCACGCAAGCTCTATGCAGAGACGACAGACAGTGCCGAGCGCCGTGCCCGCGAGGCCGAAGCACGCAGGCTTACCAATGAAGCAATGCAGCACCCCCTCAAGCGGCCTGATAAAAAGCAGCGTCGCGATATACAGCGCTTTCAGCGTCAGCCAGGCGAGTAGCCGACGTTTCCTGCCTTGGGCTGCCTTCACCGTCCAGGGCAGGTTAGCCCGCCAAGTGCCTTTTTAAGTACCCTTTTATAGCAGGACCTTGTTATGTCTGATCAGATCCAGCGGTTCATGTTTGACCAAACCAATGTGCGTGGCGAAATCGTAACGTTGGCCACTGCCTACCACGAAGTACTCACGCGCCATGCTTACCCACCGGCGGTTAATGAGCTGCTCGGCGAACTGCTGGCCGCCGTCGCGCTGCTTACCGATACCATCAAACTGGACGGTACCTTAAGCATCGAAGTACGTGGCCAGGGCGTGCTGTCGCTGTTAATGGCGGAATCCAATCCCGGCGGCGAGCTACGTGCGATTGCCCGAATCGCCGAAGACAGCCACTTGCCCTGCGAACGGACGAGCTTTCGAGAGCTGGTCGGAGAAGGGCAGATCGTCATCACGCTCGACCCGCGAGAAGGCAACCGCTATCAAGGAATCGTCGCGCTGGATCATGAAACGCTTAGCGGCTGTCTGGAAGCCTACTTTAGTCAATCCGAACAGTTGCCTACCCGGTTATGGCTAGCGGCTGACGGTGAGCGTGCTGGTGGCTTACTGCTACAGCGCCTGCCCGATGACTCGCAGAATCAGGATACGGATGCTTGGGAGCGCAGCGTGGCGCTCGCCGATACCATCAAAACTGAAGAACTTCTAGGATTGGAGCAGCGCGAGGTGCTTTACCGCCTGTACCATGAGGAAACCGTACGCGTATTTGAGCCCAAGGCGCTGCGCTTTGGGTGTACCTGCTCGCGCGAGCGAATGGCTGACGCACTGATAACGTTAGGCGCCGACGAGCTACGCGATATTATGCGTGAACAGAGCGCGATCGATACCCAATGCCACTTCTGCCACACGAAATATCACTACACTGCGGCCGATATTGAGTCGTTATTGGATAATCCCGACGCGCTGCCACCGGTTATTCACTGATTTTGTAGTCGCTTATGAATGCATAGAGTAAAAAGGTTAGCTCGCAAAGGGCCAGTAGATACAATGCATTCGGCGGATCTGCCAAACGATCGTTTGAAAACTTACTGCGCTGCAACACAAAATATTGTGTCTTTGTAGTAGTTTAACTACAAAATGTTTGATGAAAGCCCCCGTTTCCCGGGGGCTTTCTTTTTGCAATAATGCGCCTGACTTCAGTAGGCCCAGCGAATTTTATATCGCTGGGATGACTTTTTTGGTGGCGTCAGTGACGCCCGGTAACGAGAGAATGGCCGTAAGGCCTAGGAATCGAAATGACCACGACTCAAGCCGCTCCCCGAATCCATGTGAATCTTAGCAGCGCCGAATTGATTGAGCGCGCCGTGGCCCGTGGTGAAGGCCGCTTGTCGGCTGATGGCGCCCTAGCCGTCAATACCGGTGTACGTACCGGTCGTTCGCCGAAAGACCGTTTTATTGTCGATGAGCCGTCCACACGTGACAGTATTGACTGGGGCAGCGTCAACCGCCCGTTCGATGCCGCGAAATTCGATGCTCTTTGGGAGCGGGTTGAAGGCTATCTGGGCGGTCGTGATCATTTCGTTTCTGAGCTGCACGTGGGCAGTGATTCCACCCACTATCTGCCGGTTCGTGCGACGACTGAAACCGCCTGGCAGAATCTTTTCGGCCGCACCATGTTTGTACGCCCGAGCGCTTACAACCCGGCGGGCAAAGACGAGTGGGTTATTCTCAACGCGGCGAATTTTGAGTGTGAGCCGAGCCGTGACGGCACCAACTCTGACGGCTGCGTGATCATTAATTTCGCCGCGAAGAAAGTGCTGATCGCCGGTATGCGTTACGCAGGCGAAATGAAAAAAGCCATGTTCTCAGTGCAGAACTTCCTATTGCCTGCGTCTGATGTATTGCCGATGCACTGCTCGGCCAACGTGGGTGAGGATGGCGAAACCTGCCTGTTCTTCGGCCTTTCGGGTACCGGTAAAACCACGCTTTCCGCTGATCAGGCCCGTTACCTGATCGGTGATGACGAGCACGCCTGGGGCGACGGTATCGTCTTCAACATGGAAGGTGGCTGCTACGCCAAGTGTATCGACCTTTCCGAGAAGAACGAGCCGGTTATCTGGAATGCCATCAAGTTCGGCACCGTGCTTGAAAACGTGGTGCTCAATGACCGCCATGAGCCTGACTACGCCGACGACAGCCTGACCCAGAACTCGCGTGCCGCTTACCCGCTTGAGCATGTAGAAAAGCGCGTTCCGGAAAACCTGGCGGGCGAGCCCAACGCCATCGTCTTTTTGACCTGCGATATGTCAGGCGTACTGCCACCGGTGTCGGTGCTTTCAAAAGAAGCCGCGGCGTACCACTTCCTGTCTGGTTATACCGCCAAAGTGGGCTCTACCGAAATGGGCTCTTCTGAAGGTTTGGCCGCTACGTTCTCTACCTGCTTTGGTGCCCCGTTCTTCCCGCGCCCGGCGCGTGAGTATGCTGATCTTTTGATCAAGCGTGTCGATAAAAAAGACGCCCAGGTTTACCTGGTGAACACCGGCTGGACGGGCGGCGCTTACGGGGAAGGCGGTTCGCGCTTCTCTATCCCGACCACTCGCGCCATTATCAGTGCGATTCAGTCAGGCATACTGCGTGATGTGGAAACCAAGCACATTGAAGGCTTGAATCTGGAAGTGCCGGTTGCCGTGCCGGGCGTTGACTCCAGCCTGCTCGACCCGCGCGACACCTGGGAAGACCGTGACGCCTACGATCGTCACCTGAAAGAGCTTGCGACCAAATTCGTGGATAACTTCAAGAAATTTGAAGGCGTTAGTGAGGCCATCATCAAGGCCGGCCCGCAGCTGACCTGATTATGAATGGCTAAGCAGAGCAAGCCATGCCAGAAGGCCGCCCCCGGGCGGCTTTCTGCTATCTGGGTGTTTGAACGCCCCGTTCTGGCTTTTACGTCGTGCCCAGGTAAAGCGGTTATAGACTGATTGTGATACCTTGTGAGCACTTAAAAATGCTGCATGAGTTAGTTGCAATTTATGGATGTCAATCAGCGAATTATTTCCCGTCTAGCCGATGAGCTAGGCGTGCGTACACAGCAAGTGGCGGCTACGGTCGAGTTATTGGATGGTGGCGCTACGGTGCCTTTTATCGCCCGTTACCGTAAAGAGGTCACCGGGGCACTGGACGATGTCCAGCTGCGTCAGTTAGACGAACGGCTGCGCTATTTGCGCGAGCTTGAAGAGCGCCGTGAAGCGGTACTGCTGGCGATTGACGAGCAGGGCAAGCTGGATGCGCCGTTAAAAGCGGCAATCCAGGCGGCAGAAACCAAGCAGCGTCTTGAAGATCTGTATCTTCCCTTTAAGAAAAAACGCCGTACCAAAGCGCAAATTGCGCGTGAGGCGGGCCTTGAGCCTCTCGCAGATGCGCTGCTGGCCAACCCAGCGCTTGACCCGGAAGCTGAGGCCGAGGGCTACCTGCGCCCGGCAGAGGGCGATATCCTGGCGGTTGAAGATGCCAAAGCGGCACTGGATGGCGCCAAGCAAATTCTCATGGAGCGCTTTGCTGAAGACCCCGAGCTAATCGGGCGGCTGCGCGAGCGGCTCTGGCAGGAAGGCGAACTGAGTGCCCGCGTGTTGGAAGGCAAACAGCAGGAAGGTGCTAAGTTTGCGGATTACTTCGAACACGATGAGAAGCTTGCCAAGGTGCCCTCGCACCGCGCGCTTGCCATGTTCCGGGGCCGTAACGAGGGCGTATTGAGCCTGGCCATTCGCCTGCCGGGTGAAGACGAAGCGCCCATTCATCCCGCCCAGGTCGCGATTGCCAAGCAGGTCGGCATTAGTGACGAGGGCCGGGCTGCCGATAAGTGGCTGGGTGAAGTGGTGCGCTGGACCTGGCGAGTGAAACTCTATACGGCACTTGAAACCGAGCTGCTGGGTCGCCTGCGCGAACAGGCCGAGCAAACCGCCATTGATGTGTTTGCGGCGAATCTAAAAGACCTGCTACTGGCCGCTCCGGCAGGGCAGAAAGTCACTCTGGCGCTGGATCCTGGTCTGCGAACGGGATGCAAGGTCGCCGTTGTCGATGCCACCGGGCAGTTTATTGACCAGGCGACGATCTATCCCCATGCGCCGCAAAACCGTTGGGATGAATCACTCAACGTCCTCTCGAAGCTGGTTAAGCAGCATGGTGTAGAGCTTATTGCGGTGGGTAACGGCACCGCCAGCCGTGAAACCGACAAGCTGGCCATTGAGCTGCTTAAAGCGCTGGCGCCAGCGCATCGGTTAAGCAAAGTAATGGTGTCTGAAGCCGGCGCTTCGGTATATTCCGCGTCGGAATACGCCTCCCGCGAACTGCCTGATCTCGATGTGACGATACGCGGCGCGGTATCCATTGCACGCCGTTTGCAGGACCCGCTGGCTGAGCTGGTTAAAATTGAGCCCAAGTCGATTGGTGTCGGCCAGTATCAGCATGACGTTTCCCAGGTACAGCTATCGCGCAGCCTTGAAGCCGTGATTGAAGACTGTGTTAACGCCGTCGGCGTCGATCTTAATACTGCCTCCAGCGCCTTGCTTTCGCGTGTGGCGGGATTAAGCGCCGCCATTGCGGAAAACATCGTGGCGCAGCGTAATATTCAGGGCGCGTTCAAAAGTCGTAAAGCGTTACTCGAAGTGAGCCGCTTAGGGCCCAAAACCTTTGAGCAGTGCGCCGGCTTCCTGCGTATCCATAACGCCGAAAACCCGCTGGATGCCAGCGCTGTGCACCCCGAGGCGTACACCCTGGTTGAGCGTATTGCCAAGCAAAACGGCCGCGAAGTAAAAGGCTTGATTGGCGATAGCGTGGCGCTGAAAGCCTTGAAGCCCGCTGATTTCGCTGATGAACGCTTCGGTATTCCGACCGTCAGCGATATTTTGAGCGAACTGGATAAGCCGGGACGTGACCCACGCCCTGAGTTTAAGGCCGCTGAGTTTCGGGAAGGGGTGGAAACCTTAAAGGATCTCAAGCTGGGTATGGTATTGGAAGGCACGGTAACCAATGTGACGCCTTTTGGTGCTTTTGTGGATATCGGTGTTCACCAGGACGGCTTGGTGCACATTTCCGCGCTGTCTGACCGCTTTATCGATGACCCGCGCAGCGTGGTCAAAGCGGGCGATATTGTATCGGTCAAGGTAATGAGCGTGGATATTCCCCGTAAGCGTATCGGCCTTTCCATGCGCCTGGATGATGAGCCTGAGCAAGAGCAAAGTGCGCCAGGCAAGGCCTCCCGCAGTGATACGCGCAAGCCCGCGCGCAGCCAACGCCAAGGGAATAAATCCAATGAAGCGCCTGCTCCGATGGGCGCTTTAGGCGCTGCGCTGTTAAAGGCGCGCAAAGGTAAATAGCCGCATGTCTTGAATATTTAATGGTTGCCGCCATATCCTGCCTCTTATTGTTTATGAAATGGTTTATAAAACTGTTTATGGAAATGCTGGCGATGCCACCTGATTTCACCAAGGCCCGCAGCGCGGGCGTTACTGACAAGGAGTGTTCACCTTGCCTGAACCACTCACTGTGCCAACCGCGTTAACCGCCCAGGTTGAGCGTTTGCTGCCCAGCGCCCGCCTGGGAAGATTAGGCCGCCTACGCCGCGGTGTGGAAAAAGAAGGGCTGCGCGTTGACGCCCAAGGGCACATCGCTCAAACACCGCATCCCAGTGCCCTGGGCTCTAAATTAACGCACCCACATATCACGACCGATTATTCCGAGTCATTGATTGAATACATCACGCCGGTGTATTCGCAGCCGCGCGAAGCGCTAGCGTTTTTGTCCGACCTGCATACGTTTACCTACCAGCATCTCGATCAAGAGTGGATCTGGCCAGGTAGTATGCCCTCGCGCCTTTCGGGTAACGACAGTATTCCGATTGCCGACTACGGCACGTCCAACGTGGGTACCATGAAGCATGTGTACCGCAAAGGTCTGGATGTGCGTTACGGGCGTATCATGCAGGCCATTGCCGGCGTGCATTACAACGTCTCGCTACCCGAAGATATGTGGCACTCCCTGCGCGAGATGGAAGGCGCGAGCAATATTCCGTTTAACGACTACCGTTCCACGCGTTATTTTGGCCTGATCCGTAATTTCCGCCGCCATAGCTGGCTGCTGCTGTATCTGTTTGGCGCCTCGCCCGCGATAGATAAAAGCTTTCTACCCGAAGGTAACGTACCCGAGAAGCTGCAGGCGCTGAACGACGATACCTTCTACGCGCCTTACGCCACCACGCTGCGCATGTCTGATCTGGGCTACCAGAATAAAGTCCAGTCGCAGCTTAAAATTTGCTTCAATTCGCTATCCAACTATGTGAATACGCTGCGCCATGCGATCTCATCGCCTTGGCCGGATTATCAAAAACTGGGCGTTAACGAGGGCGGTGACTGGCAGCAGCTAAACGCCAATATCCTGCAAATCGAGAACGAGTACTACAGCGATATACGCCCCAAACGGGTTGCCAAGCACAATGAAACGCCCAGCCAGGCGCTTGAAGCGCGGGGTGTTGAATATATTGAAGTGCGCTGCCTGGATTTGAACCCGTTTGATCCTTTAGGCGTCACTGAAGCCCAAATGCGTTTCGTCGATACCTTCCTTATGTGGTGTCTACTCAGCGATAGCCCATGGATTTCCGATGAAGAGTGCGACCGCCTGGACGATAACCGGCGCTGGGTGGTGGAGCGCGGACGCGATCCTGAATTGACGTTGATTCGTCAGGGCCAGACCACTTCGGTACGTGAGTGGGGCGAGCAAATCATTGCCGAAATGCACGAAGTAGCCCGCCTGCTGGATGCGGTCGAAGATGACGCGCCTTATGCAGCGGCGCTGAACGAGTTGGCCCCACGTTTGAAAGACCCATCGCTTACGCCGTCTGCTCAGATGCTGATGCGTATCAAAGAGGGCAACGGCTCGTTAAGCGATACCCTGCTTGCCTTGGCTAAAGAGCAGGGCGAAAAGCTTAAGAACACGCCTATGCTGCGCTCACGCGAAGCCTTGCTTGCGCAGTTGATCGAAACCTCGCATCAGCAACAGCACGATATCGAGGCCGCAGATCAGGTAAGTTTTGCCGAATTTTTAGAAACCTACTTTACCAAAGCGCGTGAATCCCGTGCTCTGTCGGCGTTACCACCTGAGGATAGCCAATGAACCAGGCAGCACTTCGTCCAGTCGCCCTCGCGGGCCTGGCATTTTGTGTATTGATGATGGCGGTAGCGCTCGGCCTTGAGCATATTGGCGGGTTTGAACCCTGCCCACTATGTGTGTTTCAGCGCGTAGCGGTGATCGTCGCAGGGTTAATCTTTGCGGTAGCAGCTATTCATAACCCTGGCGGCAAGGTAGGCGCAGGCATTTATGGCGCGCTGGGGCTAGCGGCAGTAGGAACGGGCGCCTTTATTGCCGGACGCCACGTCTGGCTGCAAAGCCTGCCTGCCGATCAGGTACCTTCCTGTGGGCCTGGTCTTGATTACATGATGGATGTGCTGCCCATGAGGGACGTCATTTCCATGGTGCTGAATAGCTCAGGTGAGTGTGCTGAGATCGACTTCATGTTCCTGGGCTTCTCACTGCCTGCCTGGACGCTGCTTGGTTTCGTGATACTCGCACTCGTGCCGCTGCGTATGTTGTGGTTAGCCATCAAACGCTAATGTTTTAAGCTGTCGGCTATTACTCAAAAACAATAAATAGGAGCACGACGTGCTTTATCGACACTTCGCCACACAAGAAGAGATCGACCGGGCCTACGATCCAATGCTCGGTCGTGACCCTCAGGTTTTAGTCCAAGATTGGCAACAGCGTAGTGAAGCGTCACGCGCAAAACACCGGGTGACGCTGGATCTTGCCTATGGTCCTTCCACTGCCGAGCGCATGGATATCTTCCATGCACAAAGCGCGGATGCTCCTGTGCATGTTTTCTATCATGGCGGCTATTGGCGCTCATTAAGCCATCGTGAGTTCAGCTTTATAGTCGATGGTCTCGTCAAGGCGGGCATTACGGTAGCCGTGGTCAATTACGCCCTGTGTCCCGTGGTGCGTTTTAGCGAGTTGGTTCGGCAAAGCCAGGCAGCCGTTGCCTATATCTATCGGCATGCAAAAGCGTTAGGTGTCGATCCTTCTCAACTGAGCATTTCAGGGCATTCAGCAGGCGGGCATTTGTCGGCCATGCTCGTTGCGACCGACTGGGAAGGCGGCTTTGGCTTGCCCAACCAGTTGATTCGTGGCGCGCTGTGTATCAGTGGTTTATATGATCTGCGGCCATTTCCATGGTCGTGGCTGCAGCCGAAGCTGCAGTTAAGCGGGCGAGATGTTCAGGAATTCAGCCCGTTATGGCTGCCGTGCCGGGTATCGGCGCCAATGCAGTTAGCCGTGGGTGGCCAAGAGCCTGCCGAGTTTGAACGGCAAATGACGGCTTATGGCGAGCAATTACTGCGCGACGGCCAGCAGGTAGAGCAACATTTATTCAATGAAGCTGACCACTTTTCAATTCTTGAGCACTATCTTGAAGGAGGGTGTTTTATTGAGTGGATCAAGGCATTCCACAAGATTTAGGTTCTGTCTGAAAAGTCGACGAGCGATGATAAGACAAGGCAAAAATCGGCGAAGAAACGGAGTTTACTCGTGTAAATGAGTATTATGATCGGACTCGCGCGCGAGCTGATTTTTAACGCAGTATTATCGAGCACAGGCACTTTTCAGACAGGGCCTAGCAGCGCCCCTTTTGGGGGCGCTTCCTTATCTCTAGGCGCCAGGAATCATCGCTGTGGCTTCGATTTCCACCTTGGCCTGGTCTTCGACCAGACCTGCCACTTGAACCATGGTCATCGCCGGGAAATGCTTACCCAACACTTCGCGGTAGGCAGCACCGACGTCTTTGAGTCGCGCCAGATACTCCCGTTTATCCGTCACATACCACGTTAATCGCACGAGATGCTCAGGGCCTGCGTTAGCCTCTTTCAAGACCGCTACAATATTTTGCAGTGCCTGATTCACTTGAGCGACAAAGTCATCGCTTTCAAATATCTGGTCGGCATTCCAGCCAATCTGCCCGCCTACAAAAACGGTCTGGCCCGAAGCAAGCACACCGTTGGCGTAGCCAGCGGCTGCTTTCCAGGAAGAGGGATGGAGAAGCTGATGAAAAGTGGCGTCACTCATGTTGGCTATCCTTATTGGTTTTCGACGGTAATATGCTGGCGTATCGCATCGTTCCATGGCATAGACTTACCGCTACTTAACTCCATGAATACAAGCGTTAAACAACTGGTTAAGCGTTTCTGCTCACCGCAGTAAGCAATAACCTGAAGGTTTAGGCTGCTTCGCCCTACGGCCTGAACACTCAATTCAAACATAAGTCGTTCGCCTAGTCGGCTCGGCGCGTGGAACTGGGTCTCGATAGAAACAGTAGGAACCCCCGTACCATTTTCCACGTGCAGCTGGTTAAAGCCGTGGTGCAGAACCTCTTCGAACCAGTCCTCTACCACGGAGTTAATCAGCTCAAAATAGCGCGGATAAAAAACGATACCCGCGGGGTCACAATGCTGAAAACGAACCTTTCGCTGTGTCGTAAACGCCATTGCTCCTCCTGTTTATTTTCAGCTGTTTTGTTAACTAGGTTTTTAACTAGATTCTTAACTAAGCTATTAACTACACGCCCAGATAGCGGTCTCGAAGCGTGCTATCAAGTAAAGCTGGCTTGCCATCCCACACCGTACAGCCTTTTTCGAGGATGGTGCAGCGGTCAGCAATGGGGAGTATTTCACTTAATGACTTATCCACCAGCAGCGTGGCCTGACCTTGCTCCTTGAGCAGGCGAATCGCTCGCCAGATCTCTTGGCGAATAACCGGTGCCAGGCCTTCGGTGGCTTCATCGAGCACCAGAAGGCGCGGGTTGGTCATTAATGCGCGGCCAATGGCTAACATCTGCTGTTCGCCACCCGAAAGCGTCTTGGCCATTTGTGCGCGGCGTTCTTCCAAGCGTGGAAAGAGAGTTTCGACTTTATTTAACGTCCACTCGCCGGGCCGTGCGGTCACCATCAGGTTTTCGCGAACGGTGAGATTAGCAAAGCAGCGTCGGCCTTCAGGAACCAGGCCCAGCCCCGCTTTGGCGATTCGGTAAGCAGGCAAGCGGCGTAGATTTTGAGCATCAAACTCAATGCTGCCTTTACTTGCCGGGGTCAGCCCGAATATCGAGCGAATGGTCGTGGTTTTGCCCATACCGTTGCGGCCCATCAGCGCGACCATTTCACCGGCGTTGACTTCCAGATTAACCCCAAATAGCGCCTGGGAAGGCCCGTAGAAGGTTTCAATATCGGCAACTTTAAGCATCATCATTCCCCAGGTAAGCTTCCCGAACGCGAGGGTCCTGTTTGATTGCATGGCTATCCCCATGGGCGATCACGCTACCCGATACCAAGACAGAAATACGATCAGCCAGCCGGAACACAGCCTCCATGTCATGCTCAATCAGCAGGATAGGCACTTCGTGTTTCAGCGCTTCGAGCAGCTCGGTAAGCTTGGCTGATCCTTCAGGGCCCAGGCCCGCCATGGGTTCATCCAGCAGCAGGGCGCGCGGTTTGAGCGCCAGGGCACAGGCGACTTCTACCTGGCGGCGTTCGCCATGCGAAAGCTCCGATACCGGCGTCCAGGCGCGGTGGCTCAGTTGCATACGCTCAAGCGCCTCATAGGCAGGTTCCAAAAGCGCCTTGTCGCGGGCAACGGGTTTCCAGAAACGGAAGCTATGACTTTGCAGCGCCTGAACGCCCATCATTACGTTACGCATAACCGATAAGGGTTCTGCCAGGGATGAAACCTGAAAGCTGCGCCCCAAGCCAAGCCTTGCGCGCTGAGCAATGCTCATCTGGGTAATCTCGGTACCCGTTAGGAAGACGCTGCCCTCATCAGGGCGTAAATTGCCGGCTATTTGTCCAATCAAAGTGGATTTGCCAGCCCCGTTAGGCCCGATAAGCGCATGAATCTCGCCTTGATGCAGTTCCAGCGATACATCGTGAGTCGCCTGTAAGGCACCAAAGCGCTTGTGCAAATGTTGCAGCGAAAGGATTACATCACTCATTGTGCTCCCTCCCGGCAAGCCAGCCCATTACACCGTGCTTGGCAAACAGCACAACGCCTAATAGCACTAGCCCAAGGAAGAGCTGCCAATATTCGGTGATCCCGCCTAGCAGCATTTCCATCATGACAAACAAGATAGCGCCAGCAAGCGGGCCATAAAGGCGCCCAACACCGCCTAAAATAACGATAACCATCAGCTCGCCGGAGAAGTGCCAACTGAGCATCGTTGGGCTGACAAACCCGTTCAAATCTGCATACAGTGCGCCAGCAAGTCCGGTAATCGCGGCGGAAATCACAAACGCTACCAAACGAATGGGGTAGGGGCTAATGCCTGCTGTCGCCAAGCGTACATCGTTTAACCGCGCCATGGTCAGTGCCGCCCCAAAGCGTGATTTCATCAGGCGTGAGGTAATCGCCATCGCTAGCACAAGGCCGGTAAAGCAGATAAGAAAGTAGGTTAATGCGTTAGTGGTATCGACTAGGGGAAGGCTATTGCGCAGGTAAATAGGCAGGCCATCTTCGCCACCATAGGTTGGCCAGGAGTTGGCAAAGTAATAAATCATCTGCGCAAAGGCCAGGGTAATCATGATGAAGTACACCCCGGTGGTGCGCAGCGAGATAGCCCCGATGGCCAGCGCCAGAAGCCCGCACAGCACAATAGCTGCTAGCCACACTACCAGTAGGCTATCGCTGCCCGGCACGTTAAACGGCCAGGACATGAACGGTGTCATATCAAAGGCGTGATAAGCACTGATCCCCGCAATATAGCCACCCAGGCCGAAATACGCGGCGTGGCCAAAACTCACCATACCGCCGTAGCCAATGGCTAAGTTAAGGCCCACGGCCGCCATGGCAATAATCGTGATTCTGGACGCCAAATTAACGTAATAAAGATGGCCCAGAAAGTAAGCGGCGATGGGTAACAGTAGGAGTAGGCCGAGCAGAATCATCTGCACAATGCCCTTACGCCCAAAGTGGCTATCTACCTGGGGAGCGGGTGCCATGTCAGCATCCCCTTGGTTCGGCATCGGCGTGTTCTTGGACACAGGTGTGTAATTAGTCATGGGCAGAGAACAATCCCTTCGGCTTGAACGCGAGAATAAGGGCCATGAGGATATAAATCAGCATCGCAGCTAGCGCCGCTCCGGTGCCGGCTGCCTCGGATGGCGGCATAAAGGCGCGGAAGAAAATCGGTAAATAAACCCGGCCAAGCGTATCCACAACCCCTACCAGCAAGGCACCAAAGAGAGCCCCTTTGATAGAGCCGATCCCCCCAATTACGATGACCACAAAGGCTAGAATCAACACCGGCTCGCCCATGCCCACCTGCACGGACTGCAGCGCACCGACCAGTGCACCCGCCAAGCCCGCAAGTGCTGCCCCCAAGGCAAATACCACGGTATACAGCCGCGCGATATTCACCCCTAACGCGCCAATCATTTCACGGTCACTTTCCCCAGCCCGAATACGCATGCCTAATCGCGTTCGGGAAATCAGCAGGTAAAGAGCAATCGAAATACTCACCCCCACGCCAATCAGCATCAGCCGGTAAAGGGGGTAGTTGGTACCGCCCGGCAGCGTAACAAATCCGGTTAACCAGGAAGGTGGGCTTAGCCACAATGGCGATGAGCCAAACATCCAGCGTGTGCCTTCCGAGAAGATCAATATAAGCGCAAAGGTTGCCAACACCTGGTCTAGGTGAGGGCGGTGATACAAACGGCGTATCACTAGGAGTTCAACCAATGCACCTACCAGGGCCGCGGCGGTAATGCCCGCGCCGAGCCCAATCAGAAAAGAGCCTGTCGAGGCGGTCACCGCCGCTGTCGCGTAGGCACCCACCATATAAAACGAGCCGTGGGCGAGATTGATAAGGCCCATCACCCCGAATATTAGCGTGAGGCCACTGGCCATCAAAAACAGCATGGTGCCAAGCTGTACGCCGTTGAGTAATTGCTCAATTAACAGAGTAACGGACACGTCGGGCATCCTTTAACGAAAGAGAGTGGAGATGGAAATTAGAGATGGGCTGGGTGAAGTCACCCAGCCATGCTGATCTCACATCTGGCACTGTTCGAAGTAAACGTCCTGAATATCTTCGATAGCGATACCCAGCAGACGGTTGGTGGGTTGACCATCATCGCCTTCTACTACTTCACGTACGTAGATATCCTGGATGGGGTGGTGATTAGGGCCGAACCGGAACTCGCCACGTACGCTATCAAAGTCGGCGGCACGCAGCGCTTCACGGAAGGCGTCTTGATCGTCAGGGTGAGCGACTTCCAGAGCGCTTAAAATCAGGTTCGCGGTGTCAAAACCCTGCGCTGCATAAAGGGTCGGTGTCCGGCCGTAGGCTTCTCGGAAGCTGTCTACAAAGCGATGATTGGTTTCATTATCCAGATCATAAGCCCAGAGCGACGTATTACGCGCGCCAATGGCCGCGCTGCCCACTGCCTTGATAAGGATCTCATCAAACGAGAACGCCGCGCCGAAAATGGGAATATCCACGCCCGAGCTTTCCCACTGCTTCATAAACGAGATGCCCATGCCGCCGGGTAGAAAGAAGAACAAGCTATCGGCATCGCTGGCGCGGATCTGAGCAATTTCAGCCGCGTAGTCGGTTTGGCCCATCTGGGTGTAGAGCTCGTCGACTACGTCACCTTCGTAAAGGTGCTTGAAACCCGCCAGAGCGTCGGTACCAGCCGGATAGTTAGGCGCCATGATGATGGGCCGTTCATAGCCTTCTTCGCGCATATAAGCGCCCATGGCACCGTGCAGGTTGTCGTTCTGGTAGGCCACGTTAAAGTAGTTCTCGTGGCACATACGGCCGGCTAAATCAGAAGGCCCGGCGTTGGGGGATAGATAAAAGGTGCCCTGGCGGGTGACGGTGGGAACCACGGCCATCGCAAGGTTGGACCAGATAATGCCGGTAAGGATGTCTACGTTATCACGCTGCATAAACTCATTGGCCAGGCTGCGCGCCAGGTCAGGGCGATTAGCATCATCCTGGATGAGCACTTCAATCTCATCCTGTCCCGACTGTTCCATCGCCAGCATGAAGCCATCGCGCACATCGACACCCAAGTGAGAGCCACCGCCTGAAAGCGTCGTGATCATGCCGATTTTGACGTCCTCGGCATCGGCCATCGCGACGCTTGAAGAGAGCAGAAGGCCAAGGCCTAAGCGAGTCATGTTTTTCATGGTTATTCCCTCATTGTAGTTGTAGCGTTTTATTACTTAGAGGTGGATACGTTAGTGTCAGGAAGGCCGTTATCCGCGTAATACGCCTGATTCAATCGAAAGCGCTGGACTTTACCGGTGGTGGTTTTGGGCAGCGTATCGATAAAGCGTATTGAGCGAGGGTATTTATACGGCGCAATCGTTTGCTTAACAAAATCTTGCAGCATTTGTCGGCAAACATCATCTTCCTCAAATCCATCGTTTAAAACCACAAATGCCTCAACAATCTGGCCTCGTTCCTGGTGTGGCGCGCCAATCACGGCGCACTCCTTGACGGCGGGGTGGGCAAGCAGCGCCGACTCCACCTCCGGCCCGGCAATGTTGTAGCCTGCTGAGATAATCATGTCGTCATTGCGGGCGGCGAAATGAAAGTAGCCTTCTTCGTCCTGATAAAAGGCATCGCCGGTAATGTTCCAGCCATCGGCGACGTAATTGCGCTGACGCTTATCGGCTAAATAGCGACAGCCGGTAGGCCCGCGCACCGCTAATTTACCGACCGTACCACGCGCCACATCACCCATGGCGTCATCTACAATGCGCGCCTGATAGCCTGTCACTGGTTTGCCCGTGCAGTTAGGCCGGTGGTCGTCCAGGCGGTTAGTGATAAAGATGTGCAACATCTCAGTGGCGCCGATACCGTCGAGTATTGGAACCCCCGTTTGTTTGATCCAGTCGTGATAGATAGGTGCTGGCAGCGTTTCGCCTGCAGAAACCGCAATGCGCAAGCTACTCAAGTCGGTACGGCTAGTGGGCGCGGACAGCATGGCGCGATAGGCGGTAGGCGCTGTGAACACCACCGTTGCCTGATATTCGCGGATGATTTCCATCATGTTGGGTGGGGAGGCATGCTCAAGCAGCACGGCCGTTGCGCCAAAACGTAAAGGGAAGATGGCAAGCCCGCCCAGCCCAAAGGTAAACGCCAGTGGGGGAGAGCCGACAAACACATCGTCCGGGGTTACCTGCAGCACTTCCTGGGCGTAGCCATCGGCAATGATCAGTAGGTCACGCTGAAAATGCATGGTGGCTTTAGGTGAACCGGTAGTGCCGGAAGTGAAGCCCAGCAGTGCTACGTCATCGGCCGCGGTATCCACGGCATCAAACGTTATCGGCTTGTCTAACGCCATACGGTCCAGTTCTGCGTCATGGTTCGCTGTGCCATCAAAGCCGACCACCCGTTTGAGAAATTGGCTTTGGGCCTGGCTTTCCACGAGTTCTTCAAGCAGGCGGGTATCGCATAAGGCTAAACTGATTTCCGCCTTATCGATCACCTGGTTCAATTCTTTGCTGCGCAGCATGGGCATGGTGTTAACTACCACGGCACCTGCTTTGGTCGCCGCTATCCAACAGGCCACCATTGCCGGGTTATTGGCTGAGCGAATCAACACCCGCTGGCCGGGGATCACGCCCAAATCGTCTACCAAGACATTGGCAAGGCGATTGGTCCACTCGGCGAGCTCACGATAAGTGCGGCGGCGCCCGTTGCCTGCCAGGGCAATGCGTTCGCCGAATCCGTTGGCGACCAAGCGGTCACAGAGTTCCACACCCGCGTTTAGCCGCTCGGGGTAATCAAAGCCTGAAAGCAGAAATTCTGGCTGTCCATCAGTGGGTGGCAGGTTATCCCGCGTAAACGTGTCCACATGGGCCGACTGAAAGTACATACCAACCTCCGTATTTAGTGTCGTTGTTTATTCCTGACGACGTCTCAACGAAGGCGCTGTCAGGGATACGGTGTCTGGCGTTATGCATTATTTTTGTTTTTTGGCAATGTAGCGTTTAGCAATTTCGTATTAAGCAATGTCGTATTGAGCAAACTCGTGTTGAGTAACGTGTCGCGTTTACTGGTATCAGTTCACCTCGGCGAGCAGGCTGCGGGCGATCACGACCTTTTGTACGTCTGAAGCGCCTTCATAAATACGCAGCGCGCGGATTTCACGGTAAAGGCTTTCAATAATATGGCCTTTGCGCACCCCGTCGCCGCCGTGTAACTGCACGGCCTGGTCAATGACCTCTTGCGCCTTGTCGGTCGCAAATAGCTTGGCCATGGCCGCTTCCCGGGTAACGCGCGCAGCACCCTGGTCCTTGGTCCAGGCTGCGCGGTAAACCAATAAAGCGGCGGCATCCACATTCAGCGCCATATCAGCCAGGTGACCCTGAACCATTTGTAGATCGGAAAGCGATGCGCCAAATAGCTCACGCGAGCGGCTGCGGGATAATGATTCATCCAGCGCCCGGCGGGCGAAGCCCAGCGCCGCTGCCCCAACGGTTGAACGAAACACATCCAGCACCGCCATAGCGATACGAAACCCCTGGCCCGGCTTGCCGATTAACGCGCTTTCCGGCAAGTACATATCGTTAAAACCCAGGCGCGCCAGCGGATGAGGGGCAACCGTTTCCAGGCGTTCTAAAATCTCCAGGCCTGGCGTCGTGGCAGGCACTAAAAAAGCCGAGAGCCCTTTAGCGCCCGGGCCTTCGCCGGTGCGCGCGAAAACCGTATAGATATCGGCAATCCCGCCGTTAGAAATCCATGTTTTTTCGCCATTCAAACGGTAGCCGTCGCCCTCGCGTTTGGCCGTGGTATCCAGCTGCGCCACGTCAGAGCCTGAGCGAGGCTCGCTAAGCGCAAACGCCGAGAGCGCTTCACCTCGGCGGGTTTTATCCAGCCACTGCTTCTGTTCATCGCTGCCAAACAGGCTGATCGCGCCGGTGCCCAGCCCCTGCATGGCAAACGCAAAATCCGCCAGCCCATCATGACGGGCGAGGGTTTCGCGGATCAGGCATAAACTGCGGACATCGATATGTTCGCCAGCCGTACCTTCCAGGAAGCCCGCCTTACCCAGGTCGCGGACGAGCTGAACGCAGGTTGCATCCACATCGGTGTGCTCGCGAGGCAGTTCTTTGTTGCACCACGCTTCCAGACGCGTGGAAAGATCGCGATGCCGGTCCTCAAAGAAGGGCCACTCAAGAAATTGCTGATCGCTCATTAATCCCCCTTGAACTCGGGTTTTTGTTTGGCTACGAAGGCGTGGTAGGCACGTGCGAAGTCGTTGGTCTGCATGCAGATCGCTTGCGCCTGGGCTTCTGATTCAATGGCCTGCTCAAGGCTCATCGACCACTCTTGGTTCAACTGGGTCTTGGTAATGCTGTGCGCAAAGGTAGGGCCCTGCGCCAGTCGGGTGGCGTAGGCGATGGCATCTGCTTCAAGGGATTCAGGTTCGACTACACGGTTATAAAAGCCCCATTGCAGGCCTTCTTCGGCGCTCATGCTGCGGCCGCTATAAAGCAGGTCTGCCGCTCGGCCCTGGCCGATAATGCGCGGTAACATCGCGCAGGCGCCCATATCACAACCGGCTAAGCCCACGCGGGTAAACAGAAATGCTGTGCTGGCGCGAGGTGTGGCAAAGCGAATATCCGAAGACATGGCGATAATCGCTCCTGCCCCTACGCAAATGCCGTCGATGGCGGTAATAATCGGTTTGCCGCAGTTCAGCATGGCTTTTACCAGATCCCCCGTCATGCGGGTGAATTCCAGCAGGCCTTTCATATCCCGGCCCACCAGCGGGCCGATAATTTCATGCACATCGCCGCCGGAGCAGAAGTTATCGCCGTTGGACGTAAATACCACCGCGCTCACATCGGTGGCGTACACCAAATCGCGAAAGGTATTACGCAGCTCGGCATAGCTTTCAAAGGTCAGGGGATTTTTGCGCTCAGGGCGATTCAACCGAATAACGGCGACGTTGCCTCGCATTTCCCAGATAAAATGTTCGGGAGCTAATTCAGCCATGCTTGTCATATTATTGTTCTCGTCGGTCAGTGGTTAGTCGGGTATCAAGCGGCGTGATCAGGTCGCATCGCTAAGCGGCGTGGGTAGCCGGTGGAGCAGCTCACCGATATGGTGGGCGTCTTCTTCAGCGACTCCTTCAAACAGCGCGTTGATCCAGCGTTCATGCTCCGCCGCCATTTTGCTGAAGCTTGCGCGGCCCGCATCCGTCAAACGTACCCGGGTGGCACGCCGGTCACCCTCAATGGCGATACGCTCAACGCAGCCATCCTCTACCAGGCGATCAATAATGCCGGTCACGTTGCCATTGGATACCCGCAGGCGTCGAGATAGCTCATTCATCTTTAAGCCATCCCCATCGGCATACAGCGCCGCCATGACGTCAAAACGCGGTAGCGTCGTATCATGCTCGGTACGCAGACGCTCGCGCAGCGTGGATTCCACCTGGCGAGTAACGCGCAACATGCGCAGCCATAACCGCAGGCGTTCTTTGCTCAAGCGCTCTGCCGTCATACTTCGCCTCCTGAAATCGAGATCGCCTGACCATTGATGGCGCCGCTATACGGGCCGCATAGCCACAGGGCGGTCGCGGTTACTTCTGAAGGCGTTATCAGGCGGCCGGTAGGGTTCGTGGATTTAAAATGGGTGCTTGCCTGCTCGGCAGACTGTCCTGTCTTGGTCACAATGGTCTCAATGCTGGCCGCTAAGAGGGGTGTGTCGGTAAAACCGGGACACAGCGCGTTAACGGTAATATTGCGGGTGGCCGTCTCGGCTGCCAGTGAACGCACAAGCCCGACCACCCCGTGTTTTGCCGCGCAGTAAGCGCCTACGTAGGCGTAGCCTTTAAGGCCCGCGGTTGAGGCAACGGCAATCAATCTGCCGCCGTCGTTTAGCTGTTTTAAGCCTTCTCGCAGGGTCAAAAACACCCCGCTCAGGTTAACGTTCAGCATGCGCTGCCACTGCTCAAAAGAAGTTTTAGCGAACGGCGCACTTTCGGCAGCACCGGCGTTGGCAATTACAATATCAACGCTACCCAGCTGCTCGAACAGCGCCACCACGGTGGCTTCGTCGGTAACATCGACTACCGCGCAGTGGATGCGTGCATGCTGCTCGGCAACGCCTTGAAGAGCGGTTTCACGGCGCCCGGTAATCGTCACTTCAGCCCCCGCTTCAGCAAAAGCCAGGGCCATATCGGCGCCGATACCGCTGCCGCCACCGGTAATCACTACCCGTTTGCCTGCCATGTCTTTGCCTACTACGTTTTCGTCTACCGCGCTCATATCCAGCCCTCGCCACGTTCTGCCAAGCGCTGTAGCTGATCGGCACCTGCCCGGTAGGGGGCTGGCCACTCAACGTCGTGATCGCCCAGGCCCGCGGCAACGTGCAGCAACCAGTAAGGGTCGGCGAGGTGAGGGCGAGCGATACACACTAAGTCAGCACGTCCGGCGATCAGGATCGAGTTGACGTGGTCGGCCTGATAAATATTGCCCACCGCTATGGTGGGAATAGGCGTCTCATTACGAATCCGGTCAGAGAAGGGCGTCTGGAACATACGTCCGTAAACCGGCTGAGCTTGCGTCGAGGTTTGTCCGGCGGAAACATCAATAATGTCTACGTCTGCGGCGCGTAGCCGCTTGGCGATTTCCACTGCATCGTCAGGGGTAATGCCTTCATCACCGCGCCAGTCATTGGCAGATATGCGCACCGATAACGGTTTATGGGCAGGCCAGGCGCTGCGCACGGCGCGGATAACCTCAAGCGGGTAGCGCAGGCGATTATCCAAAGAGCCGCCATACTCATCGTCACGGTGGTTGGTCAGCGGGGTAATAAAGGATGAGAGCAAATAGCCGTGGGCGGCGTGAATCTCGATCATGTCAAAACCGGCACGGTCAGCCATTTGTGCGGCGCTGACGAATTCATCGCGCACCTGATCCATATCGTCGCGAGTCATGGCTTTGGGCGATTGATTGCGCTCTGACCAAGGCTGAGCAGAGGCTGCCAGTAACGGCCAGTTTTCTTCAGCTAAGGGGGCATCCATTTCCTGCCAACCCAGCTGAGTAGAGCCTTTCGGACCAGAGTGGCCGATTTGAGCGCACAGCTTGGCGGGGGTTTCCGCATGCACGAAATCACATAGGCGTTTCCAGGCGGCTTCGTGTTCTGGTGCGTAGAGGCCGGGGCAGCCGGGGGTGATCCTGCCCGTTGGGCTTACGCAGGTCATCTCGGTGTACACCAGACCGGCACCGCCTTTGGCACGCTCAGCGTAATGGATAAAATGCCAATCGGTCGGGCAGCCATCTACCGCTTTATACTGCGCCATGGGGGATACCACCACGCGATTGATCAGCCGCATATCGCGAAGCTGGTAAGGCGCAAACATCGGTGCCCGTGAACTCCCTTCATTGCCTGACTGGGCTTGAAACCAACGCTCTGCACTCGCCAGCCACTGCGGGTCGCGCACGCGTAAATTCTCATGGCTAATGCGTTGCGAGCGGGTCAATAACGAGTAGTTAAACTGAACCGGGTCCAGATCCAGATAGCGCTCAATCTGCTCAAACCACTCGGTCGAGTTGCGCGCGGCGGACTGTAAACGCAGCACCTCGAAGCGGCGTTCTTCTTCGTAGCGGGCCAGCGCATCGGCCATGCGGGTTTCGCTGTGCAGGTACTTGGCCAGCGCGATCGCACTTTCCAGAGCAAGCTTGGAGCCCGAGCCAATCGAAAAATGCGCCGTAGCAGCCGCATCGCCCATCAGCACTACGTTTTCGTAACTCCACTTCTCGCAGAGTACGCGGGGGAAGTTGATCCAGGCCGAGCCGCGCACGTGGTTGGCATTGGTCATTAATGAATGCCCGCCAAGATGTTTGGCAAAGATCCGTTCGCAGATCGCAATCGATTCCTGCTGGCTAAGCTCTCCAAAACCAAACGCCTGCCAAGTGGCCTCGCTACACTCAACGATAAACGTCGCCGTGTCGTTATCGAACTGATAAGCGTGCGCCCATACCCAGCCATGCTCGGTTTTTTCGAAAATAAACGTGAAAGCGTCATTAAAGGTCTGGTGCGTGCCCAGCCATACGAATTTGCACGCCCGCACGTCAATATCGGGTTTGAAATGCTCGGCATAGGTTTGCCGGGTGCGGGAGTTGAGGCCGTCGGCGGCGAGTACCAAGTCAAATTCGCGCCGGTACTCATCGATGCTGGTGTCGGTTACGTCGGTTTCAAAGCGCATTTCCACGCCGAGTTCGCGAGCGCGCTCTTGCAGCAAGATAAGCAGTTGGCGACGGCCAATACCACAAAAACCGTGACCGGTGGAAACGGTCTTCACACCTTTATGAATAACCGCAACGTCATCCCAATACGCAAAATGCTCACGAATGCGTTCGGCACTAACCGGATCGTTGGCCGCCAGGTTGTCCAGGGTTTCGTCGGATAAAACCACGCCCCACCCGAAGGTATCGTCTGCTCGATTGCGTTCAAACACCACAATGTCATGGGCTGGATTATGCAGCTTCATGCTAATGGCAAAATACAGGCCGGCAGGCCCTCCACCCAGGCAGGCGATTCTCATTGTTATTCTCCCCATAGACTCTGTTCTCGCTTGAAGATAGAAAATAAGCGCATAACATTCAAGTTTAAATTTTTTAAGCCTAAAGTATTTTTTCACGAGCGTTTAACACTATTAACCCTCGCAAACTCGCAATCACTTCAAGAAGGTGAGAGCATGAAACGAGGCAGCATTTTTTTAAGCATTGAATCGCTTAGCGCAAATCATCATAAAGTATGACGATTTGTGAATAATTAATACCACGGAAACCGTCTATGACGGGATTGACAGCGCAAGCCGGAAAGGTGAGGCTTGCTTTGTTGTAGGTGGCTATTAGCAAGGAGAAAGCCCCATGCTCGAAGATTGTAAAAATGCCCTGGAGCGCTGGGGAGGCGTTCACAGTCTGATCGACCGTTGGCTTGATCAGCGTCGCTCTCTTTTGGTCAGCTTTATTGAGCTAAAAGAGGCGTGCGATAGCGAGCTGGAAGCGGTTAGCAAGGCACGCATCGATACCTTCAGCGAAACGCTGATGGATTATATTAGCGCCGGTCATTTTGAAATTTATCCGCAGCTGGCTGAAGAGGCCCGGGCCTTCAATGATGAAAGCGCTTTGCAGATTGCCTCGCAGCTGCTGGAGCGTCTGGAAATGTCCACCGAAATGGTGCTTGAGTTCGATACTGACTACGCCTCCACCGTACGCTGCCAGCAACATCTGGCGCGGCTTCCGGCCTGGATTGATCGCCTGGCAAAAGGTCTGACCGAGCGTTTTGCGTTAGAAGACCAGCTGATCGCCCGCCTACATGCGGCCAATAGCCCGCAGAGTAATAAAACACTTGCCTGATACTTTATCTGACGAGTTTGCACAAATTGTAGCGCGTGGTAACGCATCGCGAGGAACGAGCGGTGCGGCACCCGCGGGTGGCGGCGAAGCCGCCTGATATGACGCCTAATCAAATTCTGGCACCGCTAAACAGTGCGTTCGCGCCGGGCTACTGTGGTTGGCCTTTCTCGCGGGTGCGCTAACGCTTACACCGCGCTACGAAAACCACCCATCCAAAACACTGGCACCTATCGTAGCGCGTGGTAACGCATCGCGAGGAACGAGCGGTGCGGCACCCGCGGGTGGCGGCGAAGCCGCCTGATATGACGCCTAATCAAATTTTGGTACCGCTAAACAGTGCGTTCGCGCCGGGCTACTGTGGTTGGCCTTTCTCGCGGGTGCGCTAACGCTTACACCGCGCTACTAAAACTGCTTATCCAAAACATTGGCGCCTATCGTAGCGCGTGGTAACGCATCGCGAGGAACGAGCGGTGCGGCACCCGCGGATGGCGGCGAAGCCGCCTAGCCAAGCTATTTTTACGCTTTGCCTTTACGGTGTAGCTTCCCTCCAATTACCAGCATGCACGGCGTAAGCAACAGGGTAAGGGCGGTGGCAAAGGTTAAGCCACCGGCGATGGCGCTCGACATCTGTGTCCACCATTGGGCCGAGGGCGCGTTGAAGCCCAGCGCAGGGGCGAAGAGATTCACATTAATACCCAGCACCATGGGCATTAATCCTAATACCGTGGTAATGGCCGTGAGCAAGACCGGGCGTAGGCGTAAACAGCCCGCCTCCAGCGCTGCGGTTGCGGGGGGCATCCCTTCGATGCGCAGCTCGTTATAGGTATCGATCAAGACAATATTATTGTTCACCACAATGCCCGCCAGCGCGATAACCCCCATGCCGACCATTACGATGCCGAATGCTTGGCCGGTGATCAGCAAGCCCATCAATACCCCAGCCGTTGAAAACACAATGGCCGAAAGCACCAGCAGCGCTTGATAGTAGCTATTAAACTGGGTAACCAGTATCAGCGACATTAATGCAATCGCGATCAAAAAGGCGCCAACCAAAAACTGCATCGACTCCTGCTGGTCTTCCTGTTCGCCAGCGACGTTGACCATCAGGCCATCCGGCAGCTGTTCACTGCCTGCGGCAAACAGTGCGCGTAGTCGTTCGTCGGCAAGGTAGCCGGGAGCCAGGTCAGCTTCAACGGTAATCGCCCGCCGTCCATCAATCCGGTTAAGGGTGCCCACCTTGGGCGCTGGTGTCATGGTCACAAAGTGAGAGATAGGCACCTGGCCGCGCTCGGTGTTAATGGTTAAACGCCCAAGCTGATCAAGGGTGCGCCAATTCTCGGGTAGCCTGACGCGGATATCCACTTCGTCACTTACGGTTGGGGGGCGATAGTTGGCAACTTCCAGGCCGGTGGTTAATAGCTGAACCGCACTGCCGATCGTGGTGATGTCGGTGCCCATCCGGGCGGCGGCTTCACGATCCACATTAATCTCCCACTCCACGCCCGGTAGGCTGCGGTTATCCTGAATATCCACGAATCCACCCAGCTCACGCATTAAACCATGCAGTTGCTCGACCCCCGCTTCAGCAATCGTCGGGTCGGTCGCACTAACTTCAAGCACGATAGGTTTACCGCCCCCAGGGCCCATTTCCTGCTCCTGAAACTCCATCACGATGCCGGGAATATCCTGAGTACGTTCTGCCATCTCGTTCAAGATGGCCCGGGCAGGGCGGCGCTGGTACCAGTCGACAAACTGAAACTGAAGCATACCAATCACATCATTACCCATCTGCTGATCCGGTACCGCAAAAGAGCGCGCATAAAGGGCTTCGACCTCGCTCATATTGCCAAGCCTGGCTTCCACCCGCTGCAGAATCGCGTCGGTTTCGGTAGCCGAAAAGTCTCCTCGCGCCCGTACCAGCACTTGAGCACTATCGGGCTCAACGTTGGGGAAGAAGTCGATGCCATGGTTAAAGCGAGCGTAGCCCGTATAGAGCAGCATGATGGTCAGCACGGAAAACAACAGTACCCAGGCAGGGTGCTTCAACAGTCTGCCCAGCAAGCGGCGGTAGCCACGCCCTAGCGATGTAGTTTTATCGGGCAGGGTAGCGCCTTCGTTTTTGGGCGACGTGCGGGTAAACAGCCGACCGAGCGTAGGCAGAAACACCAGCGCCATGGCCAGCGAAGCCAGCAGGCACAAAATCACCGTGGCGGGCAGGTATTTCATAAACTGGCCGACCACACCCGGCCAGAACAGCAGCGGAATAAACACAGCCAGTGTAGTGGCGGTAGAGGCAATAACGGGCCAGCTCATGCGCGACGCTGCGTTTAGCCAAGCTTCATGGGGTGGCTGGCCGTCGTGCAGATGGCGGTCGGCAAGCTCACTTACCACAATGGCACCATCGACCAGCATGCCCGCGACTAGAATCAGTGCAAACAGCACCACAATGTTGAGAGTAAAGCCAAACATCCAGACCAGTAAAATACCGGTCAGAAAAGCACCGGGAATGGTCAAGCCTACCAGCAGCGCCATGCGCCAACCCATGACGGCGACTACCACAATCAATACCAGCACCACCGCCGTCAGCACGTTATTCAATAGCTCGGAGAGCATATTCTGCACGGTGGTCGACTCATCCAGAATCGTGGTCAGGCGGAGTTCTTCGGGTAGAAGGTCTCCGGCTTGAGCAATACGTGAATGGACCGCTTCGATGGTGGCGATGATATTGGCGCCTGCGCGCTTGGAAATCTCGAGCACTACCGCTGGCTGGCCATCAATACGCGCAAAGCCCTGGGGCTCTTTATAGGTTGGATGAATCCAGGCCACATCGCCAAATGTGACCACCTGATCACCATCGACCTTGACCGGCATATTCATCACATCGTTTAACGACTCGATGATGCCCGGCACTTTTAACGCCAGGCGGCCCGCGCCGGTATCCAGGCTACCCGCGGCCACTAACCGGTTATTGCGCGACACCTGATTAAATAGTGCGTCAAAGTCCACGCCGTAGCTTTCCAGTACCAGCGGGTCGACCACAATTTCCAGCAAGTCTTCCTGGTCACCGGCAATATCCACTTCCAGGACGTCAGCGATGCCTTCGATCTCTTCCTGCAGACGCCGGGCAATGGTAAGGCGCTCCCGGGTATCCAGACGCCCCGAAAGGCCAATGGTCAGCACCGGGAACTCGGAGACGTTGACCTCCATGACGCGTGGTTCTTCCGCCTCACTGGGCAGGCTGCTACGCGCTATATCCACCCGCTCGCGCACATCGGAAAGGGCTGTGTTCGGGTCAAAGCCTGCATCAAACTCAAGCGTAATCGAGCCGTGGCCTTCGCTGGACTGGGCGGTGAACTTGCGCAGCCCTTCAATGCCGCGTAACTCCTGCTCCATGGGGCGTATTAGCAGCCGCTCACCGTCTTCCGGGCTTACACCTTCAAGCGTCAGCGAGACGTAAATCATCGGGATGGTGACATCCGGATTGGCTTCTTTCGGGATCGCCTGCCAAGCGGCGATGCCTGCAAAAACCAAGCCTACCAGCAGGAGTAGGGTGGTGCGGGTATGCGTTAACGCGGCATTAATGAGTGGGCGCATGAACGCTTTCCTGGCTAGCGGTGGTGTCATCCATGATGGTGGCGCGGTCAGTTTCTACAGGCGTTACCTGTTGGCCTATGTTGACCAGTCCGGCGCCCAGAGTAATCAGGCGTAGCGAATCAGGCAGGCCCGTAACATAAGCGCGTTGGATATCGGCACTTATTAGCTGTACTTGTGTTTGCTGAACCCGGTTCTGCTCATCCACATGCTTAACCGCAAGCTGGCCCTCTTCGTTTAAGCTTAACAGTGCCGGAGAAAGCGTATGCACCTGGCGAGGGGGAAGGGTAATCGTGAGCTCAGCGCTACCGCCTGCCAGGTGCAGCTGGCGGGGATTATCAAGCGTTGCCTCGATATAAAAGGTGCGTGTTGATTCATCCGCGCGATGACTGACATGGGTCAGCGTGCCTTCAAGGTGATCACCGTTTAATAAACGCGCGGTAACCGGCAGGCCAACGGACAGCGCGCCTACCTGCTGCTGTGAGACCCAGGCCGCGCCGGTCAAACGGCGATCATCAATTAGCCGGCCCCACTCTTCACCGGGCTGCAGCAGGTCACCAAGCTCTACCTGAACTCTATCGAGGACGCCTGCAAAGGGCGCTGAGGGGCGGCTATCATTTAACTGCTTTTCTAGCTGGGCAACCGCCGCGGCGCTTGCGCTAAGCGCGCTCTGTAAGCGCAAGAGCTCCGGTTGGGAAATAAGCTGGCGCTGGCGCAAATTCTGCGCCCCGGTATATTCAGACTGAGCAACAGCAAGCTCGTCCCGGGCTTGTTGCAAGCGTTCGGGAAGTGCGTCGTTATCCAATACCAGCAGCGTGTCTCCAGCCTCTACACTACGCCCTTGTTCAATCGGTTTTTCGACTACGTAGCCCGCTACATTGGCGCGCAGCGTCGTTTCGCGTTCAGCGGTCAGGTGTCCCTGAATTACCTGCTGTGGGATAAACGGCGTGCTTTGCTGCTCCATCACCTCGACACGCAGGGCGCTATTAGTAGCGGTAGAAGAGGTTTCCGGTGCGGTGGTTTGAAAACGCTGAAAATCACCAAGTGCCAACCAAATGACGAGCGCCAATACCAGCGCGCTGGCCAGGGCGTAAGAGTAGGGGATGCGTCGCATGGGGTGTCTATGTCCGTATTAACATGATCCGTATTAACCCAAGGATGAGCTAACTCATCACACCATAACGTAACTCGTTGTCGGCGGCGAGTGCCAAGCGAGCGGCCGAACGGGAGATCTCATCGTATGTATGATTGAGTTTTTGCATAACTGAGCATAACATCTTGGCATCTTGAGTTCTGTCGACCCATCCTAAGGCGAACCAACCAAGGAGCAATGATGAAAGATCCCGTACGTATTGCGATTACCGGCGGTGCCGGCCAGATCAGCTACTCTTTAATTTTCCGCATCGCCGCTGGCGACATGCTGGGGCCGGATCAGCCCGTCATTCTTCAACTGCTAGAAATCCCGCAGGCGATGGATGCGCTGGGCGGCGTGGTAATGGAAGTCAACGACTGTGCCTTCCCGCTGGTGCAGGATATCGTTGCCACAGACGATCCGAACGTTGCGTTTAAAGATGCTGACTTCGCGCTGCTGGTGGGTGCTCGTCCGCGCGGTCCGGGTATGGAGCGTAAAGATCTGCTGGAAGCGAACGCGGCAATCTTCTCTGTGCAAGGCAAAGCGCTGAACGACCACGCCAGCCGTGACGTTAAAGTGCTGGTAGTGGGTAACCCTGCCAATACCAACGCGCTGATTGCATCCGCAAACGCTCCTGATCTTGATAAAGGCCAGTTCACGGCCATGACGCGCCTGGACCACAACCGCGCGCTGACGCAGCTGGCTCAGAAAACCGGTAAGCATGTTACTGACATTGAAAACATGATTATCTGGGGTAACCACAGCGCCACTCAGTACCCGGACATCGCGCAGTGCAAAGTTGACGGCAAAGCCGCCACTGACCTGGTCGAGCGTGACTGGTACGAAAACGACTTCATCCCCACTGTTCAACAGCGCGGTGCGGCGATTATCAAAGCCCGCGGTGCGTCTTCTGCAGCCTCTGCCGCTTCTTCCGCCATCGATCACGTACGTGATTGGGCGCTGGGCACCGATGGTATCGTCAGCATGGCGATTCCGTCTGACGGCAGCTACGGCATCGAAGAAGGCATCATCTACTCCTACCCGGTTCGTTGCCAGGGTGGCAAGTACGAAATCGTTCAAGGCTTCGAGCTTGACGAATTCAGCCAAGAGAAGATGAAAGCCACCGAGAAAGAACTGCGTGAAGAGCGCGCAGCCGTTGAGCACCTGCTCGGCTAAACGCGTTTGCTGGCTCTGCCAGTGACAAAAAACCTCGCAAGCCACGCCTGCGAGGTTTTTTTATTGCCGAATCTTGCTGGGTGCCACGGCCAGGGCGGCTTGGCGCCGCCATTCGCGGGTGCCTCCTTTGCTCGTGCCTCGCAAAACGTTACCACGCGCTACGGGTTTATCGCCAAAACGTGGTGCGGTGCCAAATCGTAGCGCGTGGTAAGCGTCAGCGCACCCGCGGGAGCAGCGCGAAGCGGTGCAGGGGTTGGGCAATATGGTGTAAAAGTCGAGCTTAGGTGCCACGGCCAAGGCGTCTTAACAGCCGCCATTCGCGGGTGCCTCATTTGCTCGTCCCTCGCAAAACGTTACCACGCGCTACAGGTTTATCGCCAAAACTTGATGCGGTGCCAAATTATGGGGATGAACATCGGCGTAACGCGATGACATGTAGCGCGTGGTAAGCGCCAGCGCACCCGCGGGAGCAGCGCGAAGCGGTGCTGGGGTTGGGCGATATGGTGCAAAAGGCGAGCATAGGTGCCACGGCCAGGGCGGCTTGGCGCCGCCATTCGCGGGTGCCTCATTTGCTCGTCCCTCGCAAAACGTTACCAAGCGCTACGAGTGCTCAAACCCTGACGTAATTGGATGAACATGTAGCGAGTGGTAAGCGCCAGCGCACCCGCGGCAATCGCAATGGTCAGGGTGAGTATGGGAGGTGGGTCGAAGGCCATGCCGGATCACTCCGCATGGGTGCTAACGGGTAAAGCGAACATGGTCAGTGGTCTGTTCATTCGCCGCGCAGGCTCATAATCCGCCATTGGCGCTCTTCGGCTACTTGGCGAAGGGTATCGTCCGGGTCGACGGCTACCGGGTGGTCGACCTCTTCAAGCAGGGGAAGGTCATTGTGCGAGTCGCTATAGAACCACGCTCCGTCCAGCGTAAAGTCCTTGTCTTCTAGCCATTCATGCAAACGGGTAATTTTGCCTTCCCGGTAGCTGGGAACGCCGGAGACGCGACCGGTATAACGGCCGTTTGCCACTTCCGGATTGACCGCTATCAAATAATCAACGCCTAAACGCTCGGCAATCGGGGCGGTAATAAAGCGGTTGGTCGCGGTGATGATCAGCAGTGTATCGCCTTTAGTGCGGTGGCGAGCCAGCAGCTCTTCGGCTTTGGGTAAAATATGCGGCTCAATTTTACTGACCATAAACTGTTGGTGCCAAGCGGTCAGCTGTTCAGGCGTGTTGTCTGCCAGAGGCTTTAGCGCTACTTCCAGAAAAGCCGCCATATCCAGCGTGCCGGCCTTGTAATCGGCCATAAACCGTTCATTGGCTTCACGATAGGCAATCGGGTCCACCGCGCCTTGCTCAAGCAAGAACTCCCCCCAGGCATGATCGCTGTCGGTGGATATCAGCGTATTATCCAGGTCGAAAATAGCCAGACTCACGGCGCTCCCCTTATATAGTCGATAGTCGTCGTTAATTTATAGGTATGAAGGAATAGGTAGAAATGGATAAGTATGGACGGTGAAACAAAAGGGCGGATTATCGCAGAGTCCTAAGTCCTTTCCCACCAAAGCGGGCAAGCATTAATCACTTAGCGTTATATTGTATTGATACGCTTGTCACCCTTGTGGAAAAATGGGGACAACTGAAAATTTAATAAGGTGACGTCCGTGATCGACGCTGACGGCTTTCGTCCCAATGTTGGCATCATTATTACCAACAGCCAGGGACAACTGCTTTGGGCGCGTCGTGTAGGACAAAATGCGTGGCAATTTCCCCAGGGGGGCATTAAAGCAAGCGAGACACCACAACAAGCCCTTTTTCGTGAGCTTTTTGAGGAGATCGGCCTGACCGCCGACGATGTTGATATTGTTGCCTGTACCCGGGGTTGGCTACGCTACCGTCTGCCACGACGCATGATTCGCACACATTCGCGGCCAGTGTGTATTGGCCAGAAACAAAAATGGTACTTGCTGAAGATTCGCTGCCAGGAAAATCAGATTTGTATGACGGCCACACCCAAACCGGAGTTTGATGGGTGGCGATGGGTGAGCTATTGGTACCCGCTTGGTCAAGTGGTACCGTTCAAACGAGAGGTGTATCGACGCGCACTAAGGGAGCTTTCTCCCCGGGTTCAGCGTCTGGCACAAAATGACGAAGGATAACGCGTGCTCCACGGCTCTGGATGAGCCGTGAAAGTCTGTCGAAAAGATCCTCAGCGAGGCAAACAATAGTGAAAAGTAAAACGTCCATGCTTGAGGTACTGCGTCGTGTTATTCAGGAAGTGAACGGCGCCCGCACCCTAGACGCCGCGCTATCGACGATGGTACGCCGTATCCGTAAGGCTATGCAGACCGATGTATGCTCTTTTTATCTTTATGATAAGGAGCTTGAGTCGCTAGTGCTGATGGAAACCATTGGGTTACGTACGCAGGCGGTCGGCCGTGTCGTGCTACCGCTAGGCGAAGGGCTGGTCGGCATGGTCGCCAAGCGTAGCGAGCCTTTAAACCTTGAAGATGCTCGGACGCATCCGCTCTTTCGCTATTTTGAAGCCACTGGCGAGGAGCGCTATTCAAGCTTTCTGGGTGTGCCGATTATTCACCAGCGCCATATGCTGGGCGTATTGGTTGTTCAGCAAGCCGAAAAGCGTCGCTACGATGACGAAGACGAAGCCTTTTTGGTCACCATGGCGGCCCAGTTGGCGGGCGTTTTAGCCCACGCTCTGGCAACGGGGAACCTGGCGCGCCCAGCATTGCCTGGCGGGCAGGCGATGTTCAAAGGGGTGGCGGCTTCCCCGGGTGTTGCCATGGGCGAAGCCGTGGTTATTACACCGCCCGCTGACCTTAATAGCGTGCCCGACCTGATACCCAGCGATGAAGCCTACGAGATTGCCCGGCTAAAAGAAGCGATTGGGAAAACGCGAGATGAAATTCGTTCGGCGGCAGAGCGTCTGGCAAATCGTATTTCCTCCCAGGAGCTGGCGCTTTTCGATGTCTACCAGCAGATGCTGGGCGAAGCGGCGCTTTCCGAAGAAGTTGAAAAGCGCATTCGCGAAGGCCAGTGGGCTCCTGGGGCGCTAGCCGATGTTGTAAGGCGCCACGTGCAATACCTAGAGCGGGTGGATGATGACTACCTGCGCGAGCGTGCCGCTGATATTCGCGACCTCGGCCGCCGGGTACTGGCCCACCTGCAAGAAGATACCCCCTCAACGCCGGAAACCTATCCTGATAACGCCATTTTGGTCGGCGATGAGATTAGCGTTGCCATGCTGGGAGAAGTGCCCCGCGATAAGCTGAAAGGGCTGGTGTCAGTGCGTGGTTCAAGCACCTCGCATGTGGCCATTGTGGCCCGCGCCATGGGCATTCCCACGGTGCTGGGCATGGTCGATTTGCCGCTGCCGCGCCTCAATGGTGCCCCGGTGGTGCTGGATGGACATCGTGGCCGACTATTTGTACGCCCGGCGGCCGATCTTAAATCACGCTATGAAAGCCTAATTGCCGAAGAGCAGGCGCTCAGTGAGCTTCTTGAGCACGAGCAGGATCTGCCTAGCGTTACTCAAGACGGCTACGAAATGCCGCTGTTGGTCAATACGGGCTTGGCCGTCGATGCTGCCGCGCTGCTTAAAAACCGGATTGCGGGCGTAGGGCTCTATCGTACCGAAGTGCCGTTTATGATCACCGAGCGCTTTCCCGGTGAGAAAGAGCAGATGCGTATGTATCGCGAGCAGTTGGAAGGATTCGCGCCGCTGCCGGTTGTAATGCGTACGCTCGATATTGGTGGTGATAAAGACCTGCCGTACTTCCCGATCGAAGAAGCCAACCCCTTCCTTGGCTGGCGCGGCATGCGCGTAACGCTGGATCATCCCGAAGTGCTTATGGTGCAGCTACGCGCTATGCTGAAAGCCTCCCACGGTCTTAATAACCTTTATGTGCTTTTCCCGATGATTACCAATGTCGAGGAGGTCGATGAGGCATTAAGACTGCTGGATCGCGCGATTCTTGAGCTGGGAGAAGAGGGCATAGCCATCAAGCGCCCCAAAGTGGGCGTGATGATCGAGGTCCCCGCGACTATCTACCAGATGGATGCCTTGGCCAAGCGGGTCGATTTCTTCTCTGTCGGCAGTAACGACCTGACCCAGTATTTGCTCGCGGTTGATCGTAACAACCCCAGGGTATCCAGCCTTTATGACGCCCTGCATCCTGCGCTGTTAGGTGCTTTGCAGGAGCTTTCGCAGGATGCAAAGCGCCTGAATAAGCCTATTTCGCTGTGCGGTGAGCTGGCGGGGGATCCTGCCGGTGCTTTGCTGCTGATGGCGATGGGCTTCACCGGGCTTTCAATGAACGCGCCAAGCTTGCCCAAAGTGCGCGCCGCTATTCGTCGGGTAACGCTTCTCGATGCCAAAGCGCTGTTAGCAGAAATCATGGCCTTGGACACCCCCGCCCAAGTACATGAGCATATTAACAAGCGTATGGATGAGTGGCAGCTGTCTCACTTACTCCCCCCAAGGGATTAAGCAGCTATACGCTAAGGGTTGTTTCACCTTCGAAACGGCCCAGCGGCCCAAAGCGTTGTTCTGTAATGGCGATATGCCCCTGTTGATTAAGCGTTAGCCAGGTCGTTGCCCGCGTGCCATAGGTTTCACCGACAATAAACGCAGCGGAGAGCTGGCGCTCCAGTGCCAGCTCGACACCTGTATCAGGTAGCTGGGCGTCTGACGCCTGCTGGGAGTTATGCAGCGCCAGGCCTGTCTGGTAGCGCCAGTTATCCATTGAGCTTTGCTCAAGTGCGCCGCGTACGCTTTGAAGCTTGGGCCATGGGGAGTTTAGATCCGCGTTGGAAAGGCCATGCACGCCAGGCGGTACATCGTTAAGCGTAACGCCATGCCGACCGCGGTGGAGGTGCCAAAGGCGGCGGGGGGTAGCGACCAGCAAATTAAACCCGGCATAACGATCAGCCTTGTGTTGGGCAAGGTCTGTCAGCCACTGGTCAATATCATCGCATTGAAGTGCGTTGGCAACGAGCTCACCTCGGCTGGGCGCCTCGGTGGGGGTGATTAGCGCCATATCGCGAACATTGGTCAGCGCGGCCACGCGGCCACCCTTTATGCCAGCAAGCCACGAACCGCCCGCTTCAAGGTCACGCCCGCCTAGAATGGATGGGTTATCTACCCAGTGATGTAACGCTGCGGTGGGTCGGGCATGGCGCTCATCGCGATTCCCCGCCAAGCGCAAGGGGAGCGCTGTGCCAGGGTGCCAGGCGAAAGCCATTAAGCACATATCGTGTCCTCAAACTGCCAACATGGGTCATTATCTCCATCTACAAGCGCAGCATGACAGCTAAAGGGCATGGTCGTACACTTGAGATAGTCGTACACTTGCGCATGTAATGTAACGCTCATCACCTCATCGGTGTGAATTGACTTAAGCCAATTGGGAAGGCGCGAACGCATGCAACGCAATCGCGAAGAGCATTTCTGGAATGCCATCATCTGGCCCATTCTCTGGCCAATGCTACTTATCCAGACCACGTTGATCGTGCTGTGCCTTTTGGTAGGTCTCGCCGTTTGGTGGATGTCGCCAAGCGAAGCCTCCTGGAGTACCACCTTGTGGCTGGCGCTTGCGCTGTTGCTGGGCAGCTCTATGAACGTGGGCGCGTTTCTGATGCTGGTGAAAGCCCGTGCCAAGCAGAAGGATATGCACTTCATGCAGGAGTTACAGGGCCTTGAGCGCCATAGCGAAGCGCTGCGTCTTGCAAGCGCGTCGATACTGCCGGATAACGCACTCACCACTCCTGCCATCGATACAAGCTACGTGCGGCCATTGAAGCGCTTGGCGCGGGTCAACGAAATGCTTTCAGGTCTTGTGCACACGATTAGTGGCGCCCAGCGGCTCAATAGCCCCGCCGAGCATGTCAAAGAAGATCATGAGCAGGCACTCCTGGATGATCTACACCATCAGCAGCAGCAGCTTAAACACCTTATGGCAGGGCGCGACCGTGCCAGAGAGGAGTCACGTTTAAAGTCAGGCTATTTAGCCTTGCTTCAGCGTGAGACGCATGACCTCAGCGACCATCTGGGCCATATCCTGGAAAATGACGAGTGTCAGGCATGCCGTCAGCAAATTTTGGATATACGTGAGCGCCTGGCTGATGTGCGCGCGTTGCTCATCAACCTGGTGTACCAAAGTGTTAATGATGAAGACCCCGCCCCCACTATGGCAGCAACGAAAAGTCGTGCGATGCGCGTACTGGTTGTTGATGATGGCCCCGTTAACCTTATGCTGGCGCGACAGATGCTGGAAGCGCACGGGTTGTACGTTGAAGGGGTGAGCAGTGGCGAACAAGCGCTTGAGCGCCAACAAGCCACGTTATTTGATTTAGTCTTTATGGATATTTTTATGCCCACCCTGGATGGTCTGGAAACCACCCGCCGTTGGCGTGCCTACGAGCAAAAAAGCGGAAACCATCGCAGTATTCTCATCGCCCTAACGGCCAATGCTGACAATGCCGGGGTTGCTGAGTGCGAAGAAGCAGGCATGGACGATTTGCTAACCAAGCCTTATCAACCTGAAAAGTTACTCGGCATGATTTCAAAATGGCTGCCCGGCGCGCCCATTAAGGCGCCTAATTCATGAGCGCAATGGCTATGTTGTTAGGCTACCTGGGGTTGGGCGCGGCGGCGGGCACCATGGCAGGGGTATTCGGTGTCGGTGGCGGTATTATTATCGTTCCTGTCCTCATGTTTGCCTTTGGCCTGCAGAATATTCCATCAGAAATCACCATGCATCTGGCCGTAGGCACGTCGCTTGCCACCATTGTGGTAACGGGGGCGTCTTCAGCGCTTGGGCATTATCGCAAAGGCAGCGTTCATCGCGCATGGTTTTTGGCGCTATTACCTGGGCTCATGATGGGCGCGATTGGCGGCGTGTTTATTGCCGGTAATCTCTCCGGCACTGTCTTGGGCATGCTGTTCGGAATTTTCGTTTTGCTCCTGGCCACTAAAATGGTGTTTGGTTTATCCCCCAAGCCCGGGTTCGTGGCGCCGGGTAAAATCGCTATGTCGGTGGCCGGGGCGGTGGTGGGGGCTATTTCAGCATTATTTGGCATTGGCGGCGGCGCTATGACAGTGCCGTGGCTATCCCGGTGTGGTGCGACGATGACCCAGGCGGTAGGCACCTCTGCCGCCTGCGGGTTACCCATTGCGGTGGTCGGGGCGCTCACTTTTATTATCATGGGGTGGGGCAATCCACTCCTGCCTGCCTGGGCCACCGGGTTTGTTATGTGGCCGGCCTTTTTTGGCATTGTGTTAACCAGCGTACCGTTCGCACGCATTGGCGTTCGCCTTGCTCACGTCTTATCTGCCCGCGTATTAAGGCTGGGCTTTGCGCTGCTGTTAACAGTGGTCGGCCTTCGCTTTGTATTAGCCTGATGGGCGCCATAACCGCGCTGCATTTTCTTCTTCCTGAGTGATTAGAGTATTTCGATGATTAACTACCCAGCAATTGACCCCGTGGTGTTCTCCCTTGGGCCACTGCAAGTGCATTGGTATGGCTTGATGTATGTGGTGGGGTTTGTCGCCGCCTGGTGGTTAGGTTGCAGGCGTGCTGACCGCATTGGGCTCACCAAGGATGATATTAGCGATCTGTTATTCTATTGCGCTATCGGCGTTGTAGCTGGCGGGCGGCTAGGATATGCGCTTTTTTATGGGTTAGGGCAGTGGTCTGCCGATCCGCTATGGATTTTCAAAGTGTGGGATGGCGGTATGAGCTTCCACGGCGGCCTATTAGGGGTGCTCTTGGCCGCCTGGTGGTTTGCGCGCCGCAAGCAGCTTGCCTTCTTTGCGCTTACCGACTTTATCGCACCGCTTGTCCCGATTGGCTTGGGCGCTGGCCGAATTGGCAACTTTATCAATCACGAATTGCCGGGGCGAGTCTCTTCGCTGCCTTGGGCCATGCCTTTTCCCGGCATGGGTCCAGAACCGCGCCATCCGTCAGCGCTTTATGAAGCGGTGCTTGAAGGCTTGGTGCTGTTTGTTATTCTTTGGTGGGTTTCTGCCAAGCCGCGCGCCCGCGGCTTCGTCTCCGGCCTGTTCCTACTCTTCTACGGCATCTTCCGCTTTATGGTCGAATTTGTCCGCCTGCCGGATGCGCACATCGGCTTTATCGCGTTTGGTTGGGTCACCATGGGAATGCTGCTAACCCTGCCCATGATTGCGCTAGGCTTAGTACTCATGGCGTGGTCTCGTTCACAGCCAGTAGATGCTAAGCGATAAGATTTTATTCATTACCACGCGCCACCAACACCCAAACCCCGATGTAACGCGAAACACTGCCGGGGTTATGGGTGGCACCGGTCAAGGCGGCTTGACGCCGCCATCCGCGGGTGCCTCATTTGCTCGTGCCTCGCAAGGTTCGTTACCACGCGCTACCTATGAGGATCCCCCTATATGAGGGTTCTCCATCGCTTAAGAATGCATGAATCGTAGCGCGGTGTAAGCGTCAGCGCACCCGCGAATGGCCGCCGGCACCGAAAACAACGCGGATGTCTTATTCATGTGCCCTATCTTCATGCGACCTATGTTCATACGACCTATGTTCATACGACCTATGTTCATACGACCTATGCGTTCGTTACCACGCGCTACCACCCGCCATTAACTCCCCACGCTAGACCCTCGCAGGCTGGCAGCCTAGAATACCTCTCCATATCGCCTGCAATTTTTGGAAACCTTGTGACCGTGACAACGCCTACGTCAAATATGACGATGAACGCCAGCGCTCAGCCTGCGCTTGAACAGCCGTATTTGGATCTAATGCGCACCGTATTGGAGCACGGCGTGGACCGCAACGACCGCACCGGTGTGGGCACCCGTTCATTGTTTGGGCACCAAATGCGGTTTGACTTATCACGTGGCTTTCCACTGCTAACGACTAAAAAGCTGCATTTGCGCTCTATCATTCACGAGCTTCTGTGGTTCCTGAAAGGCGATACCAACATTGCCTATCTTCAGGAAAACGGCGTGCGCATCTGGGATGAGTGGGCCGATGAAAACGGCAACCTGGGCCCTGTGTACGGTTATCAATGGCGCAGCTGGCCGGACCCCAAAGGGGGAAGTGTCGACCAGATTGCCAAAGTGCTGGAGCAGATTCGCACGACGCCTCAATCGCGCCGTCTGATTGTGTCCGCCTGGAACCCCGCTCAGGTCGATGAAATGCAGCTGCCGCCTTGCCACTGTTTGTTCCAGTTCTATGTAGCGAATGGCCGGCTGTCTTGTCAGCTTTATCAGCGCAGTGCTGATATTTTCCTTGGCGTGCCGTTTAATATCGCAAGCTATGCACTGTTATTAAGCATGGTCGCGCAGGTAACAGGGCTTGAGCCGGGCGAGTTTATTCATACGTTGGGTGATGCGCACCTTTATAGTAACCACTTTGAGCAAGCGAAAGAGCAGCTGACACGTGAGCCAAAAACAGCACCCCAGCTGGTGCTGAATCCTCAGGTAAGTGATCTGTTCGAATTCAGCTTTGATGATATCCAGATAGAAGCGTATGACGCTCACCCTCATATAAAAGCCAAGGTAGCGGTATGAGTTCTTATAACGGTTCTTACGATAGTTCTTATAACAGCGAGATCGAACCTCTGGTGCCCGTTGCCATGATTGTGGCAATGTCGAAAAACCGAGTGATCGGTGTTGAGGGTAATCTGCCCTGGCACCTGCCTGAAGATCTTAAGTTCTTCAAACGCATGACTCAGGCAAAACCGCTGGTAATGGGACGTAAAACATACACCTCCATTAGCAAGCCATTGCCTAACCGGCTTAATATAGTCGTAACGCGTAATAAAGACTTTGCGCCCGACGGGGTGCGGGTCTGTCATGACTTACCCGCTGCACTAGCATTGGCCGACCAGCAGGCAACAATAGATGCTGCTGAAGAAATTATGGTAATGGGTGGGGGAGAGATTTATCGTCAGGCGTTACCGTACGCCCAGCGGCTTTATGTTACCGAAGTCGATATCGAAGTGAACGGTGACGCTGAGTTCCCTGAGTTGAAAGCAGATGAGTGGCGGGAAGTACAGCGTGTTGCTGGAACACCCTCCGAAGGCAAGCCACCGTACGATTTTGTGGTTTATGAGCGCAACGCTGACTGAAAAAGGTCAAAGGAGAGGGTATGACCGCCAGTGTAATGCATCTACTAGACAGCCTAGAGTCGCGCCTTGAGCAGGCTCAAGGCGAATTACAAAACCTGCGTAACGAAAACGCGCAGCTAAAACAGCAGTTAGTAGAGCAAGCCGTAACGCTACAAAAAACACTCGAAGAGCCTGGCGTACCTGCGCAAGAGGTGCGTGCGCCTGAAGCTGAGCCCGCAGCGTCTGAGCCAAGCGCAGCGCAGCAGGTTGTTTCTAAGCCTGTAGATCCTCCGCAAGCGCAGGAGGAGCAAGAAGAGGTCGCGCCTCAAGCTCCTGTCGTTGATCAGCCCTCGCCTCATAGTCTTTTGAAAGAGTGGTACCAACGTTACCCGCAGGCTTTCTTTAAAGGGCATACAAAACCTTTAAAAATAGGTATTCATCAAGATCTTGCCGCTCGAGAACCGTGGTCTGGAAAGCTGATTCGTCGCACATTGGCAAACTACGTTAACTTGCCGCGATATCTGAAATCAGTGCGTGAAGGAGTCGCCCGTATTGATTTGGACGGTCAGCCAGCGGGAAAGGTCGACAAAGAAGCCTCTATGCACGCCAATGAAAAGCGTCACGAAAAGCAAGCGAAGGGTCAGACAAAAGGCGCGCAAGAGGTAGCCAAAAAAGACCCTAAAAATGAAACAGAACAAAAGGTTGATGCACCTAAGAAAAATAAACCTAGTAATGTTGTGCATTCAGAAGCTAAAAAAACTGAACCACAAAAGTCACTTAGCTTGGAAGACAAGTTAAAGGGCTTGCAGCAAAAATTTGAAGTGCGCTGAGACCCACATGCATCCCATGGGTTCCATAAAAAAGCCTAAATCGTAAGAGAACACTGTTTTTTTCTATTGCGTTCCCTGGAATCCCGGTATAGAGTTTGACCTGCGAGCATTGGACTATAACAAGGTTTGATTGAGGATATGCCACATACCGCTGGGAAAAACCAACGGATGCGAAAAACGAGCATAGCCCACAGGCCAACTGCTGAAGGCTCTTTAAAAAAGCCCGGCAGCTACGATCGAAACAGTAAGCTAGTAAAGGAACCTACATCATGAAAAAGACACTTTTAGCGACTGCTATCATTGGTGCCCTGGGCGCTTCTGCTGCCGCCCAAGCCGCCACTGTATATGACCAGGACGGCACCAAGCTGGACGTCTATGGCCGTATCGCCATGGGTATTGCCGGTGGCGGCCCCGAGTTCAACAATGCTGGTGAGCGCATTGACGACGGCGCTGAGTTCGTAGACGTTTACTCGCGTCTTGGCCTGCGCATGAGCCATGAAGTTACTCGCGACCTGACCGCTTTCGGTCGTCTTGAGTGGCGCTTCAAGGGCGACGAGCGTTACACCGAGTCTGGCTTCACTGAAGTTCGCCAGAGCTACCTCGGCCTGCAAAGCGACCAGTTCGGTACTTTCCAAGCCGGTAACTTTGACAGCTTCTACAACCAGTTCGTTTCTCTGCCGTTCGATGTTTACATCGATCAAGGCCTTGAGTTCGCTGGCCACCCGAAACAGTCGCGTGGCGACTCTATCGGTTACTACACGCCTGACCTAGAAGGCTTCACTGCCTTCTTGCAGCTGAAACACTACAGCGAGCGCGGCTTGACTGAAGCTCAGCAAACTTCTGAAGGTTCAGTTGTTGCACCGCAAGGTGGTGTTCGTTACGCACAAGGCCCGGTGACTGTAGGTCTGGGTTTTGTTGAAGATGTAGAGCGTGGCGGCGGTAACGGCGAAATGATGTACGGCCTGATCGGCCAGTACGCGTTCACCGACCAGTTCTCTGCTCGCCTGGGTTACGAAACTCGCGACAACAACAGCGACTACGTAATTACTACTGCTACTGGCGAAAACGGTTACGACAAAGTTGGCCTAGGTGCTACATACACCACTGGTCCTTGGGCATTCACTGGCGATTTCTACAACGTAGAGCGTGACGGTTCAGAAACTAGCAAGTCCTGGGCTCTGGGCAGCTACTACAAAGTTTCCAGCGCATTTGACGTGTTCCTGGAAGTTGCTGATGCTGATGCCTCTAACCGCATCAACAGCGACACCAATCTGGGCGACGTGATCCCGGATCTGACTGAAGACGTATACTGGCTGACAGGCGCTCGTTACCACTTCTAAGCCTGGCTTAACTGCCACGCTTTAAGGTAACCTGCCTAGCAGACCTAATAGAACCGGCCTCTTTTGAGGCCGGTTTTTTTTGGTTTATAGGTAACAAAAACAGTATTTAGATGACATTTTGCTTTCATTTTAAATCGTTATTTTATAACATTCGTGCCGCTTATATTGTTTAAATGATTTTCATTACTAAATTTTATTTGAGCACATTAAAAGCGTAGAGCTAATCGCGGCTAGGTTATTAGCTGCCAGGTTATTAGCCACTGGGTTATTGAAAGCAAATAAGGGAACAAGATGAAGAAAGCATTATTGGCAACCGCTGTAGCAGGCACCTTGTGGGCCGGCGCTGCCCAGGCAACCACGGTTTATGATCAGGATGGTACAAAGTTAGATATCTATGGGCGTATTTCCATGGGTATCGCCGGTGGCGGGGCTGATTTCGATAGCAGTGGCAATAAAATTGATGACGGCGCAGAGTTCGTTGATGTGTATTCGCGCCTGGGCTTTCGAATGAGCCATGAGGTCACCTCCGATCTAACCGCATTTGGTCGGCTGGAGTGGCGCTTTACCGGCGATGAGCGCAATACAAACCAAGGCTTTAATGAAATTCGCCAAAGCTACCTTGGTCTGGCAAGCAAGCAATACGGAACGTTCCAGGCAGGTAGCTTCGATAGCTTTTATGCGCAGTTCGTTTCCTTGCCGTTTGACGTCTACCTGGACCGTGGGCTGCTGTTCAAGTCATCGGGTATACAGTCGCGTGGCGACTCTATCGGCTACTACACGCCAGAGCTCAATGGTTTTACTACCTTTGTGCAGCTTAAGCACTACAGCGAGCGCGGCTTGACGGTTGAAGAGCAAAGCGGAGAGGGTAGTGTAGTGGCCGCTCAGGGTGGTGTGCGCTATCAGCAAGGCCCGCTAAAAATTGGGCTAGGTGCTGTTGAAGATGTAGTGCGTGGCGGCGGCAATGGCGAAATGCTCTATGGCCTGATTGGCAGTTACCAGTTCACTGATCAATTGGCGGCGCGCTTAGGGTATGAGACCCAAGATGAAAGCGATGTTTATGGCGGTGGCTTTGACACCGTAGGGTTAGGCGGCACCTACTCAACAGGGCCCTGGGCATTTACGGCCGACTACTACAATGTTAAGCGCGACAGCCAGGATAATAGCAATGCCTGGGCGGCGGGCACTTACTATAAGGTCTCCTCATCGTTTGATGTGTTTGTCGAAGTGGCTGATGGCGATGCGCCTAGCGTTAACCGAGGTACTACCTTGGGCGACCTGACCGACAACGTGTATTGGTTAACCGGGGCTCGTTACTTGTTCTAAACAATCATTAAATTCAGAGATAGTAAATTCAAGTTTAAAACGCCTTGCATTTTGTAAGGCGTTTTCCTATTTAATTGGCATCTAGCCTGTTTTATTAAGCATCATTGCAATGCTTCTTAATTAGCATTACGTGTATAGGTTTTTGTGTTGCCATAATGAAGATAAGTATTTCAAGAGATTCATTGCTTAGTAATGGGCCAAATGTAAACAAGAGCATAGGCTCGTTAGTAAGTCACCCCTAAATAGAAAATCGTGGTGGCTTATTGGTATGGAGACTCACTCGCGAATCCCCTACAATGGCGGCTGGCTTTTTTACAGTAGGGGTTTGGCCAGCTTTCATCCCGCAAAAGGATAGGGCAAGGGAATGCGCCCGTATTAATCCCTGGGCGGTAGCGTGCCTTTTTTCTGGAATTATCACTATGTCAAATACCTCTTTATCGATGGCACGGCCAGCTCGTATGCTGCTGGTCGCGTTTAGCGTTGCCGTGATTAGCGGTTGCGCTACCTACCCGAACGGCACTCAGCAGCAAGCGCAATACGTACTAAATAATGACCCTGCCAAGCTATTGAACGATGACACCCTGAATGGCTTTCTTTCTCAGGCGCCTGCCGGTTCCGTGATTAACCTGGCCACAAGCCCCTGGGGCAATAACGTTGAAGTCGTCGCCGATGCATCGTACTTGGCGGCGAGCGGTCGTGAATGCCGAAAACTGCGGGTTGTAGAAGCAGGTAGCAGTGCTCGTTCAGCGCTGGTATGTGAAACACCGAACGGCTGGGTAAATCAACGTGCCATTACCCAAACGGATACTCCATTACAAGGGCGCTATTAATGAACGTTTCACGCCTATTTAAGCGATTTTCACCCAAGCGCCCTTTAGCTATTCTATCTTTTGCCTTACTTGGCAGTGCATTAAGCAGTGCTAGCTGGGCGCAAAGCATTAGCCTACCTAATACCATTCTGCCTGAAGACCAGGCCCGCGCTCAGCAAGAGCAGGTCAACGATACGCCCAGAGCCGACTGGCGCAGCGGTACCTATGGCCCCGTTTCAGCGCCCATGCAAAACCCGGATGCATTGCCGCCGTTTGGCGCCAACTTGTTTACAGGTGGGTTTCGTGGCGCGATGGGCGATGGCCTGAACTCTGATTACCAAGTAAAACCGGGCGATCAGGTAACCGTACGCGCCTGGGGCGCGTTTGAGTTTGACCGCGTACTGCCGGTAGACGCCCAAGGCAATATTTTTATACCCGGTTCAGGCCCGCTTAACATTGAAGGCCAAAATAGCCAGCAGGTAGATAACAGCGTACGCCGCGCGATTACCTCGGTGTACCCGGATAACGTAGAGGTTTACACCAACCTGCAGGGCGTTCAGCCCGTGGCCGTATTTGTAACCGGCTATGTGGATAGCCCCGGCCGTTACGCTGGCACCCCCAATGACTCCCTGCTGTATTTCCTCGACCAGGCGGGCGGTATTGACCAGGACCTGGGCAGCTACCGCCAAATTCGCGTCATGCGTAATGAGCGCAGCGTAGCCACCGTCGACCTCTACGACTTCCTGATAAACGGCACCATTGCCCGCCCGCAGTTCCAGGATGGCGACACCATTGTGGTCGAAGAACGCGGCCCCGCGATTGCGGTGGGTGGCGATGTCCATCGTGAACACCGTTACGAGCTATTGGGCAACCAGTTAAGCGGTGCCGAACTTGTTAATCTGGCGCGATTAAAAAGTGGGGTTTCTCACGTGTTGCTGCGCGGCAACCGAGAAAGCGGCCCCATTGCACAATATTTCCCGATCGACATGTTCTACGGCCAGACCATTCGCAGCGGTGATGAAGTCATGTTCAGCGCCGACCAGCGCAGCGAAACCATCGTGGTCGAAGTGGAAGGCAGCTACTATGGCCCATCGCGTTACGCTCTGCCGCGTAATGCCCGCTTAAGCGAATTGCTGGATGCAATAGCCGTACCGGAGCGCATGACAGCGGTAGAGAGTATTTCCCTGCAGCGTGAAAGCGTCAAAGAGCAGCAGCAACAATCCATGGAAGACAGCCTGCGCCGTTTAGAAACCACTTACCTAAGCGCTCCCTCCAGCACCAATGAAGAAGCTCAGGTGCGTGCCCAAGAAGCCGAGTTGATTCAAAACTTTGTTGCACGTGCCCGAGGCCTTGAGCCTAGTGGGCGGATGGTGGTGGCCTACGATGGCCGAATTTCGGATATTCGCCTGCAGGATGGCGATATTATTACCATTCCGGAAATTAGTGACTCAATGCTGATAAGCGGCGAAGTGCTGGTGCCCCAGGCGGCGGTGTATCGCCCTGGGATGAATGTGATCGACTATATCGAAAGCGCTGGTGGCTTTACTAACCGGGCGGATGAAGACCATATCCTGATCGTCCGCCAAAACGGTGCGGTAGAAAATGCCCGCAAGGTGAACCTGCGCCCAGGCGATGAAATCCTGGTAATGCCCGCCGCACCCACCCACAACCTGCAGCTAGCCGCCACACTCACGCAGATCCTTTATCAAGTAGCCGTTGCCACCCGTGTAGCCGTTGATTTGTAGTTAGTGGTGAATGGTGAATGGTGAATGGCGAGTGGTGAGTAGTTAATAGTAAATGGTAAGTGCGGGGCCTTGTAGCGCGTGGTAACGAGCGCAGCGAGGCACCCGCGGGTGGGCGGCGCTAGCCGCCCCAAACCTGCACAAGTAACAAACGTAGGACACACCCCAATGGCCGATAACCCAACGGCACCCCGTGGCGCCCGTTCGCCCTGGCAAGTAACCCGCAGCGTGTGGTACGCCATGTTTATGCGCGAAGCTATTTCGCGAACCATGGCCGACCGCATGGGCTGGTTCTGGATGATTTTTGAACCGGTGGCCATGGTCGCCATTATGGTCGGCATTCGCAGTTTTATTCGAGGTGATCGGCTGGTCGTCAATGCCGAGTTTATTCCTTGGATGATTGCCGGTTTAATGGGTTTTTTTCTGGTGCGCGAGGGAATGACCCGCGGCATGGGCGCAATAGAGGGCAACAAAGCGCTGTTTGCCTATCGTCAGGTTCAGCCCGTGGACCCCGTGCTCACACGTAACTTTCTGGAAGGCATGCTGCGCACGTTCGTCTTTCTAATTTTTATCGTGGGCGGGTTGATGCTCGGCCAGGATATGTACCCGGATAACGCTATTCGCGTTATGGCAGCCTGGTTTTCGCTCTGGAGTTTGGGGCTGGGGCTGGGGCTATTTGCATCTGTAGCTTCCGCGCTCGTTCCTGAAGTAGGCAGAGTGATAAGAATGCTCTCGCTTCCTCTGCTAATAATTTCGGGAGTAATTATACCGCTAAATAGCTTGCCGCATTGGTTACTCAAATACTTGATGCTTAATCCCATACCTCATGGTTTGGAAACGCTGCGTTTAGGTTTTTTTGAAAACTACCATGTGGTTCAAGGCACCAGCATGCTCTACTTCTGGCTGTTTACGCTCACGCTCATCGCCCTAGGGTTTATCATGCACCTACGCTTTATTGATCGGTTAAAGGCAAGCTAATTCATGCACTCACTTCGTCGCTTCGTTACCCAATCGCCCCACTGGGCCATCGCGCTGCTTGCCATATTGCTAGTATCCTTTTACTGGTTTATCTGGGCGGAAGACCGTTATGTATCTCGCGCGACGGTTGTACTGGATAGCCCCCAAGTGGCCACGCCGGAGTTCAGCCTCTCTTCACTCATGGGTAGCGGTGGTGGCGGTAATACTCACGATCTGCTACTGCTGCGTGAGCACCTGCTTTCCGTGGATATGCTACGTCGCCTGAATGACGCGCTCGGCTTTCGTCAACACTACAGCGAACACGGCGATATCTTCGCCACGCTATGGAACGCCGACGCGCCCATTGAGGAGCTGCACAAATACTACCTGCGCCGGGTCAATATCGAGCTGGATGAGTACGCTGGCGTACTCAATGTTGAGGTGCAAGGCTATACGCCCGAGTTTGCCCACGATATGGCTCAAATGCTGTTGGAAGCTGGTGAAGACCATATGAACCAGATGGGCCACCGTCTGGCGGATGAACAAGTGCGCTTTCTGGAGCAACAGATGGTCCGCCTGGAGGAGCGCTTTCGCGAAACGCGCTCTGAGCTGCTTGATTTCCAGAACGAGTATGGCCTGATATCGCCAACGGCCACCGTGGAAAGCCTTAACCAGGTAGTGGCCACGCTGGAAGGCGACCTTGCCCGCCTACAAGCACAGCGGGATGCACTTGCAAGCTTTCAGAGTTCGCAATCCGCCGAGCTGCGCCAGGTAGAACGCAATATCACTGCGCTACGTGACCAAATCAGCGAGCAAAGCGAACGCCTAGCTCAAGCAGCAGGCGGCGCGCTTAACCGCGTATCTGCCGAATATGAAACGCTGGAACTTCAGGCACAGTTTGCCCAGGAAACCTATTCAAGCGCATTAGCCGCCCTGGAAAACACCCGCCTTGAAGCCGCACGCCAACTGAAGCAGGTAAGTGTGCTGCAAAGCCCGCTGTTCCCAGAGTACCCCACCGAGCCCAACCGCCTCTACAACAGCACGGTTTTCGCCATTATCACTATCTTCCTCGCGTTTATTCTCAGCATGATTATCATGATTGTGAAAGATCACCGAGACTAGAATTGGTGAGTGGTGAGTGGTGAGTGGTGAGTGGTGAGTGGTGAGTGGTGAGTGGTGAGTGGTGAGTGGTGAGTGGTGAGTGGTGAGTGGTGAGGTTTTGTAGCGCGTGGTAACGAATTTGCGAGGTACGAGCAAATAAGGCACCCGCAGCGGCGGCCCGGCGCGAAAGGCGGCTGCGAAGCCGCCCTGGCCGCGCCACAAAACCGATGTTTATGCACCCCGCCGCCCAACGCGGTATGACACGCTGTACCACTTAACTCAAGCCAGCTACATGCTTAGCCCTAGACGAATGACCATCCAAACTAACGATGTAGCTTGAAATATGTACAGCCACCGCTTCAATATAGATATTCATATTACCCGTCATGCCAGAGAGCGTATGGCTAGTAGAAACATTACAGAAAGCGAGCTGCTAGAATTGATAGAACAGGGTACAGAAAAGTACAAAGACGATATCCGGTTTTGGATAGCAAGACATTTCGAAAATCGTCAAGACAACCTTTTATCTGTCGCAGCAGTTCTAGAAGAAAAATTAGTAGTCAAAACTGTTATGCATCACTTTGAGTGGGAGAATGAGTAATGCGAACTACTTATGATGAAGCAGATGACATTCTCGTTCTGCACCTATCAGAAAAACGGACCGTGAAAGAGGTTTCCCAAGACTGGAATACGCATATTAGTTACGCTGAAGACGGCACGATTACAGAGATCGTCATTCTTGAAGCTTCTAAGCAAGGAGCATGGCCGCTTTTGAAAAGCTATGCCGCGTAACTCAATCCTTACGCGCTGCTATCGCGCGGGGTGTCCGTAGTAGTTAAGTCTCTTATCATAAGACTGGACCGCCGCCGCGCTACGGAATTATTCACACAAACGATTGGGTCTGTGTACTTGTAGCGCGTGGTAACGAATTTGCGAGGAACGAGCGAATGAGGCACCCGCGGGAGAAGACGCGCAGCGGCTTCCAGGTACGGCCACGTAACTGATCAAAACGAAGGAGCTTCATGCTCGATATTCTCCACCATGGCGGCGCTACCGGTGTTACAGGCAGCTGTCACCAGCTGATACTCAACAGCGAGCATTCACTTCTTATCGATTGCGGCCTCTTCCAAGGCGAAGACGCCGCCAAGGACAGCTTCGAACAGCTACAAATCGAATTCGATATCGCAACGGTTAAAGCCCTAGTCATCACCCACGTGCATATTGACCACGTAGGGCGGTTACCGTATTTGCTGGCGGCGGGTTTTAAAGGGCCAATTATTTGCTCCGAGCCTTCCGCCAAACTACTGCCGCTGGTCATTGAAGACGCGCTTAAAATTGGCTTTACCCGCAATGCTGATCTTATAAACCGTTTCCAGGCCCAACTTGAATCGCAGATTGTCAGCGTGCCCTATGGCAAATGGCACAGCGTTGTTAATGATCCTATCGGCACAACACGCATAAAACTTAAGCGGGCAGGGCACATTTTAGGTTCTTGCTACGTTGAAGTGGCTTATCAGGATGCCGCAACCCGTGAAAAAGAGCGTGTAGTATTTTCTGGCGACCTGGGTGCCCCTCATGCACCACTGTTACCTGCGCCACAATCGCCGTATGGTTGCGATCAGTTAGTACTGGAAAGCACTTACGGTAATCGCACTCACCCTGACCGCCGCCAGCGCCAATCAGTATTAAAGAATGCGATAGAACAAGCGCTCGCTAATGGCGGCACCGTTATGGTGCCCGCATTCAGTATTGGCCGCACCCAAGAATTACTTTACGAGCTCGAAGGTATTATTGCTGGCGCTAAAAAAGGCCAGTGGAAGGATCTGGAAGTAATTGTTGATTCACCGCTAGCCGCACGCTTTACCAAGGTTTACCGGGAGCTAAAACCCTTTTGGGATAAAGAGGCGCAGACACGCTTGGCCAGCGGCCGCCATCCGCTCAACTTCGCCAATCTCTACACAGTAGATAGCCACGCAGAGCATGAGCAAACGGTTGAGTACCTGGCCAAAACAGGCAGGCCCGCCATCGTTATTGCCGCCAGCGGTATGTGTGCAGGCGGACGCATTATGAACTACCTAAAAGCCATGCTAAGCGACGCCCGCCATCAAGTGCTGTTTGTAGGTTACCAAGGCACAGGCACGCCAGGGCGTGATATTCAGCAATACGGCCCAAAAGGCGGCTGGGTAGAAATCGACGGCGAACGCATAGACATTAAAGCCGGAGTTACCTCCATTAGCGGCTACTCCGCCCATGCCGATCAGCGCGATTTACTCAACTTTGTAAAACGCATGCACCGCTGGCCCCACACCATACGCCTAGTACACGGCGACCAAAACGCCCGCGAAGCGCTAAAGAGTAAGCTAGAAGCGCTATATGCACGTAAAGGAAAAGACGTGGAAGTGGTTAGTAGTGAATGGTGAGTAGTGAGTAGTGAATGGTGAGTGGAGGGGGGATGAGGAAGCATCAAGAGTTGCGTGTATGGCAGCAGGCGATGGATCTGGTTGAACAGGTCTACGGTATAACCAAACTATTCCCAGACGACGAGCGCTATGGGCTCATCAGCCAAATGCGCCGCTGCGCTGTTTCTGTTCCCAGCAATATTGCAGAAGGTGCAGCTAGAGGAAGCACACAAGAATTCATTCGTTTTCTCTATATATCTCAAGGCTCTCTCAGTGAACTAGAAACCCAATTACTTATCGCTCAGCGCCTTAAATATTTAGAAAATATATCAGTCACGTTATCAGCAATTAACCAAGCCTCAGCCCAGCTAGGCGGCCTGATCAAACATTTAAAGAGTCGGTGATAATGATCTATTACACAAAACGTCTATTCACAATTCACCACTCACCATTCACCACTCACCATTCACCACTCACGAACCCCAAATGATCGAAATCAAGAACCTCTACAAGCGCTATCACAACCACCATGGCAGCGACTGGGTGCTTAAAGATATCAACGTCACTATCCCAACCGGGGTAGGGGTAGGCTTGATCGGTGCCAACGGCGCCGGTAAATCCACGCTTTTGCGTCTAATTTCTGGTATGGATTCGCCCGAGCGTGGGGAAGTTATTCGTCATAGCCGCGTTTCCTGGCCAATCGGCCTTTCCGGCGGTATGCAAGGGAATATGACAGGCCGTCAAAACACTAAGTTTGTGGCCCGCGTGCAAGGCAGCAGCCCCAAAGAAGTCCAGCGTGTTATTAAGTTTGTGGAAGACTTCGCCGAAATAGGCCCAGCGTTTGATGAGCCAATCCGTACCTACTCTTCAGGTATGAAGTCGCGTATTTCGTTTGGCCTTTCCCTTGCTTTTGACTTTGATGTCTATATTTCGGATGAAGCGACCGCTGTTGGCGACAGAGCCTTTAAAGAGAAGGCCAAGGCACTTTTCAAATCAAAGGTTGGCCAAGCATCATTGATTATGGTGTCTCATGGTGAAGGCATTTTAAAAGACCTTTGTCAGGCGGGTTTGTACCTCAAAGGCGGCAGTGCTTACTGGTACGACGATATTAACGAAGCCATCGCCGCCTATCACGCTGATGTCGATGCTAAGAAAAAAGCCGGTGAAAGCGATTTACCGAACGATGTTATCGGTGCAAGGCACTACCTGGCTGAATGCCACCAGATTCTGAAAGGTGCCCAGGAAACCTTGAAAGATCTGGTAGAAGAGGGTGCGTCTGAGGAACAAATCAAGGCCGCTAAGCAGGAAGTCAATACGGCGGGCAAAACGGCCAGAGAAGTCCGCTTGCACCTGGAAGCATTGGAAGAAAAACAGCGTGACGAAAAGCAGAAGTCAGCTTAAGCCACAAACCAAACGCCGCAAGTAAGTTAGCACTAAGTAGATGAAAAATATGGACGTTAAAACCTTTTTAATTACTGGCGGTGCCGGTTTTATTGGCTCTGCGGTAGTGCGTGAACTGATTCACAACACTAAGCACACCGTTGTTAATATCGATAAGCTTACCTACGCAGGCAACCTTGAATCACTTGCCAGCGTTGAAGGTAGCGACCGATATACCTTCGAGCAAGCTGATATTTGCGATGCACAGGCCATGCAGCGGCTATTTGAGAAGCATCAGCCAGATGTGGTGATGCACCTGGCCGCTGAAAGTCATGTAGACCGCTCTATCGATGGCCCCGCCGAGTTTATCCAAACCAACGTGGTAGGCACCGCCGTGCTGCTGGAAGCCGCCCGCGCTTATTGGAAAAGCCTTCAGCAGCAAGATGCCCCAAAAGCCGAAGCGTTCCGCTTCCATCATATCAGTACCGATGAAGTATACGGCGACCTGGCTGAGAATGAAGCGTTAGTAGTAAAAAGTCAGGAAAACGCCTCACCACTTACTACTCACCATTCACTATTCACCGAACAAACCCCTTACGCGCCTAGTTCACCTTACTCCGCGAGTAAAGCCAGCTCTGACCATTTAGTACGCGCATGGCAGCGCACCTATGGCCTACCTACATTGGTCACCAACTGCTCCAATAACTACGGCCCGAACCACTTCCCGGAAAAGCTGATTCCGCTGATGATCCTCAATGCCTTGGCAGGCAAACCCCTGCCGGTATACGGCGACGGTCAGCAAATCCGCGACTGGCTGTATGTAGAAGACCACGCCCGCGCACTCATCAAAGTAGCGACGGAAGGCCAAGTAGGCGAAACCTACAACATCGGCGGCCACAATGAGCAAACGAACCTGCACGTAGTGGAAACCATCTGTGAAATACTGGACGAACTGGTGCCCCTAAAAGCAGACGAGGACGCCCAAGCTTCATCGCCCACCATTCACCATTCACCATTCACCACTTACAAACAACTAATAACCTTCGTCACCGACCGCCCAGGCCACGACGTACGTTACGCCATTGATGCCGGAAAAATTGAGCGCGAACTGGGCTGGACCCCGGAAGAAACCTTCGAAACCGGCCTACGCAAAACCGTTGAATGGTACCTAGCCAACGAAACCTGGTGGAAACGCGTACAAGACGGCAGCTACCAAGGCCAACGCTTAGGCAGCCTATAAACCAGTAACGTATGCGGAAGGCGGTATTGAGCTGGCGCACCATACCCGCCTGTGGCAAAACCCAGGCGGCTGGCGCCGCCCCCGCGGGTGCCTCCACCGCTCGTTCCTCGCGCTTACGTTACACCGCGCTACGAAAAGGCACATATCAGGTTTTGTAGCGCGGCGTAAGCGTTAGCGCACCCGCGGGATAGCTTGAAGCGGGGCACCAAAAAGGATTTACCCATGAATATCTTCATCACCGGCGGCAACGGCCAGGTAGGCTTCGAGCTCCAACGCCAATTTGCCATTTTCGGCAACATCCTGGCCCCTACACGCCAGGAACTTGATTTAACCAACGCCCAAGCCGTCGATACCTATCTTGCCAAGCACCAACCCGCTCTAATCCTCAACGCCGCTGCCTACACCGCCGTAGATAAAGCCGAAAGCGAACCCGAGCAGGCCAGGCGCCTAAACGCAGAGCTACCCGCGCAACTGGCCCAATACGCCGCCCAGCAAGATATTACCCTGGTGCACTACTCAAGCGACTACGTATACCCCGGCAACGGTGAAACGCCATGGCAAGAAGACAGCCCTACTGGCCCGCTAAGCATATATGGCCAAACCAAGCTGGAAGGGGATAACGCCATCACTGAAAGCGGCGCCAACCACCTGATTTTTCGCACCAGCTGGGTATACGCCGCACGCGGTAACAACTTCATGAAAACCATGCTACGTCTGGGCCGCGAGCGGGAGGCGCTCAATATCGTGAACGACCAGATAGGCGCGCCCACCCCCGCACGCCTAATCGCCCAAGTAACCGCTTTAGCATTTACACCTCACCACTCACAATTCACCACTCACATACCACAAGGCATCTACCACCTGGCCCCACGCGGCGAAACCAGCTGGCACGGCTTTGCCTGCGAGTTTTTCAGCCAGGCCCTCAAGGCAGGCAAAGCGCTGGCAATCACGCCCGAGAACACCGCAGGCATACCCACGTCAGAGTACCCAACACCTGCAAAGCGCCCGCTCAATTCACGCATGAACCTGGCGAAACTTGAGGCGGCATTGGGTGTCACACTACCGCACTGGCAAAGCCAGCTAGCGCTGACGCTAAGCGAATACTGTGAGAAGTGAGGAGCAACTGAGTGAGGTGTCGATGCCCTCACACCTCACACCTCACTCCTAACGCCTTACACAGCAATACTCACGGATGACAGATATGAACTCCTCACCCCTAACTTCTCACCCCTCACAAAGAAAGGGCATCATCCTGGCCGGCGGCTCAGGCACGCGCCTGCACCCTATTACTCGGGGTGTCTCAAAACAGCTGCTACCCATTTACGACAAACCGATGATCTATTACTCGATCTCGGTACTTATGCTGGCCGGCATCCGCGAAATTCTGATTATCTCTACGCCAGAAGATCTACCCCAATACCAAAACCTGTTAGGCAGCGGCGAAGACTTCGGCCTGCAGTTTGAATACGCCGAACAGCCAAGCCCCGACGGGCTGGCGCAGGCATTTATCATAGGCGAAGCGTTCATCGGTCAAAGCCCCGTTTGCCTGGTATTGGGCGATAACATCTTTCACGGTCAACACTTCTCCGACCAGCTTAAACGAGCCAGCACACAACCCAATGGCGCCACCGTGTTTGGTTACCTGGTTAAAGACCCCGAGCGGTTCGGCGTGGTTGAGTTTGATGAAGCGGGTAAGGCAATCTCCATTGAAGAGAAGCCCAAAAAGCCCAAATCGGCCTATGCCGTAACAGGCCTCTATTTTTACGACAACGACGTAGTCGAAATTGCTAAAGCGGTAAAACCTTCTGAGCGGGGCGAGCTTGAAATCACCAGCATCAATAACGCTTATCTCAAGCGTGGGGATTTAAACGTAGAACGCCTGGGCCGCGGCTTCGCTTGGCTGGATACCGGTACACACGACAGCCTGTTGGAAGCCAGCCAATACGTACAAACCATTGAACACCGCCAAGGCCTCAAAATTGCCTGCCTGGAAGAAATTGCCTGGCAAAACGGCTGGATCAGTGATGAACATCTTACAGAACTCGCTAAGCCTCTCGCCAAGACCCAGTACGGCCAATATCTCCAGCGGCTGCTTAAGCAGAAACCTAAAAAGTAGGTTTGACAAGCAAATTAACGGGCCATGGAAGTCACAGAAAACACGGACCAACCATTTGTTTTTTCCGTGCTTTCAGTGAGTGTCCGTGGCCAAAAGGAATAACAATGCACTATCAGCAGCTCGCCATCCCCGATGTCGTTCTTCTCACTCCAAAAGTCTTTGGTGACGAGCGCGGCTTCTTCTTGGAAACCTTTCGTCAAAATGAATTTGAAGCGCACTGCGGCAACTACCAATTTGTGCAGGATAACCACAGCAAATCGGCCCAGGGCATTTTGCGCGGCTTGCATTATCAGTTGAATCAACCCCAGGGCAAGTTGGTGCGGGTAACCCGTGGGGAAGTATTCGATGTAGCCGTAGACATGCGTAAAAGCTCGCCTACGTTTGGCCGGTGGGTAGGTGTCACGCTCAGTGAAGAGAACAAACAGATGCTATGGGTGCCGCCGGGTTTTGCTCATGGCTTCTATGTCACCAGTGAAGTAGCCGAGTTCCAATACAAATGCACCGATTACTACGCCCCAGGTGATGAAGTATCGCTACGCTGGGACGACCCAGCCCTGGCGATTGAATGGCCGTTAGTTAATCAACAGCTTCCCACCCTTTCTGTGAAAGATGAGGAAGGGCTTAGCGTGAATGATGCGCCCTGTTTCAAGTAAATCAAAATGACTATTAAAAAAGCGAATGGAGCTGTCCAAACCATGTCCTTAGCCGTATATATCGGAACCGAAAAATTTCATGACGAGCAAAAAGGGGACGCACACGCACAGCCTGCCAGCGTCATCACCCTAAACGATATAGCAAACGGGCAGCAAAGCGACATCAATGAAGAGCAACCATCGCTAATTCTTCCCGTATTTACGGATGAAGCGCTAACAACTCTGGAAAACTGGCTAAAAAAAGACGCCGAGCGTAGCTGCACGCTAGCCTGGCCGCACCCCAGTGCGTGGCTGGCTACTAGCCTTCAGCAGGGCAGCCGTCCGAAAGAAGCGCTTTGGCAATGGAGCTATCAGGCTGACCTTATCCTGAAGCTTTATAAGCGTAAGCGCCGCCAAATGACCCTGGAAGGTTACCTTCCCGGCGTAAACGCGCAAGGCCGGTTACCTATGATCGAGGAGCTTACGTTAACCAACACAGCACCCATTTACCGGTTAATGGCACACCAGCTCACTCAAGAAGATAGCCTGCTGCAACAGGCCTATAACTATCTTAAAGCCAGCAGTGCGAACGTAGCCGCGTGGCAGTTGCCAGCGGCCGACACCGTGGAACAAAGCCTTCACTACCTAACACAAGAAAGCCAGCAGTTGCAGGCCTTAAAAGCCACCGCTGATGCTACTCAAGCAGAACTTAGTAGCGCACAGCAAAGCAACACTCAGCTTTACAAGCAATTGCAAGAAGCACAGGCCAGTGGTCAAGCAAGCCAGCAGCAGGTAAAGGAAATAACTGAACGGCTCTCTGAAAAGAACGTTCAGCTGCTTGAGACTGGAAAAACCAAAGACGCTCTACGCGCACAGCTCAATGAAGAGCAAGAAACACACGCCAAGCTGCAAGACCACGCACACAGAATTGAACAAGAAAATGCCGCGCTATTAGAGCAGTTGATGCGAGTACAAGAAGCATTGGAAGATAATATTTTAAATAACCAAGTACACCAAGCAGATCTTGAAGAGAAAGAGGCTAAACTCAACTGGCTAAGAAAGAAAACCAAAGATCAAGAATCCAAGCTAGAAGAACGCAAAATAACGCTAATCCAGTTGAAAGAAGAACATAAAAGAACACTTGAAGAAAAGCAAAAAACAGTTCAAGCATTAACCAGCAATATACAGAAGCTGGAAAAATCGGTGAAAGAACAGCAATCGGCTTACCAAGCGCTAAACCAAAGAACTCAGCAAGCTCAAACTAAGCTGCAAGAACAGTACAAAGAAGCCACAAAACAGGCAACTGAAAGCCATCAGCAGCTAGAGCAAGAAGCCATTGAAAAATCACTAATCATCGCCCAGCTGCACGAAACGCAAGAACAGCTAGCAAAATATATTGAAAACGTTGAGCACTACCAAGAACAGGCCGATAACCGCCAGAAAACTATCAACGTACTCAAACAAGAACAGCAGCTTATCTGTCACCAATATGAAAGCGTGACGCAGTGGTTGCGCGTAAGCGGGCACCGCAACGCGGCCGCCGCCTACCGTTATAGTCGCCCGTTCAAGCGCGCGCTGCCCCAGCAGCTGGCTACTATCAAACAAAGCAGCTTGTTTGATGCCCAGTGGTACTGCGAGCAATACCCTGATGTTACTACATCAGGTATTGAGCCCGCTGAACACTACCTCAAATTTGGTGCCATTGAAGGCCGCAACCCCAGCGAGAAATTCGACACGCTCTACTACCTGTGTGAATACTCGGATGTCGCTGTCTCCGGCCAAAATCCGCTGCTGCATTATTTACGTTATGGCCAGCATGAAGAGCGTTTTCCGACGAAGCCTCGCCAACAGTTGCCAGCCCCTGCTGGCCAGTAAAACGCCCACCTTACTGACCGGTAAATAGAAGCGAGTCACCATGCAAACCAATCTGCTCTACATTGGCCCATTACGGCCAGAAACATTGACACTGCTGGAGGCACTTCCCCCAGCAGAGCACGCCCTGTTTGTTACCCCTACACCGAATGCCCCGCTGTGGGAAGTAGTGCAAGGACTGTTTCCTCAAGCCAAGCAACAGGTAATAAAAGTAGCGGAAGCCAGCGGCGAGCTGCCTTACTATGAATACAATTTACCCGAATTTAACGCAAGCCAGCCTGCGTCTGGGCTTTATACCCTATACCCCGGTTTAGAGCTCCTTGAAAGCAGCCCCCTGCCCCTGGTAGGCGTAGAAGCGCTGTTGAGTGAGATACAAAGCGCAACCGACACCATCGTGATCGAACAGCCTGAGCTAGTATGGCCGCTATTGGAGGCTCTAGCTGCACTGCCTGGCTACAAACGGCTAAGCGAACTCTGGATAAGAGTAGGGGCTTTACCGCTTTATGAAAGCATGCCGGAAGCAGAAGAGATCCGCAGCTGGTGCCAGAAACAAGGTTTTGAGCTGCAGGTAACCAACGAAGACGACCCCGACCTGCCTCTGCTACAGCTAGCTCGCCACCCTTACTATGACCGCTGGCAGGAAGAGGCCCAGCGTGCTGCCAAACTGAATGAGCAGTTGAAAGTTGCCCAGCAGCAGGTAGAAGAACAACAGGCGGTGAAGGCTCAATTTGAGGCGCTTCAACAAGCTCATAAACAGTTGCAAGCACAGTATGCCGAGCAAGAAAACCAGCTAACAGTACTACAAGAGAAACTTAATCAGCAGCAAGCGCTCCAAACTGCCGTGTCCGAGTTACAAAAAACCATGCACCAGAAATTTGATGAGCAGCACGTATTCATGAAAGAAACCGCCAACGCGCTTGGCCAGCATATTACCCGCCGCACCGCTGACCAGTAACGGGCAGCTTAACGACCAAGAATGTGAGGGCATGGTTGTGACAAAACGAATTGTTGCCAACGCGTCAAAAAAATTTCGTGAAGGGAACTACCAAGAAGCGTTAAGCCTGTATCAAAAGGCAGACCAGTTTTACGATGGCGGTTTTTTTAGCGCCAATATTACTTTGTGCCAACAGCGTATCAATAAAGAAAACGGTAGCGAGCCCGTATTACCTGGCTCGCCTGCTGAATCGAGACAGCTCAAAGAAACGCAGAGCCTGCTTGAGCATTACTATAATCGCTGCCAAGAACTTGAATATTCGTTGTTAGAAACTGCCAAACCATAGGCAAGAAATAGGTACATCGATGAAAGTATTAACCGTGTTTGGTACACGCCCTGAAGCCATCAAAATGGCACCGCTGGCGCTACAACTGGCGGCGGATGAGCGTTTTGAAGCAAAAGTATGTGTAACGGCGCAGCACCGTGAAATGCTGGATCAGGTCTTGGAGCTTTTCGAGCTCAAGCCAGAATACGATTTAAACATCATGAAGCCCGGGCAAGACCTCAACGATATCACCTGCGGAATTCTTCAAGGCTTGAAGCCTGTGCTTGAAGAGTTCAAGCCCGATATCGTGCTGGTACACGGCGACACTGCTACCACCTTTGCCACCACGCTTGCCTGCTACTACCAGCAGATCCCGGTAGGGCATGTAGAAGCAGGTTTGCGTACAGGCAACCTGTACTCACCCTGGCCAGAAGAAGGCAACCGCAAACTCACCGGCGCGCTTGCCGCCGTGCATTTTGCTCCCACTACGACTTCCCAGCAAAACCTGCTAAATGAAGGTATTAAGCCGGAAACCATTCACGTCACTGGCAACACTGTCATCGATGCGCTATTGGATGTCGTCGAAAAGCTCAAAACCAACCCCAAGCTTGCCGCCGAACAAGCTGCGCGTTTTCCCATGCTGGATACCAGCAAAAAGCTCATTCTGGTCACCGGCCATCGCCGTGAAAGCTTTGGCGGTGGCTTTGAGCGTATTTGCCAAGCCCTAGCAGAAACCGCCAAAGCGCACCCGGAAACGCAAATTCTTTACCCGATGCACCTCAACCCGAATGTCCGCGAGCCGGTAAACCGCTTACTTGCAGATGTTGCTAACGTGCATCTTATTGAGCCACAAGATTATTTGCCCTTTGTTTATTTAATGAATCAGGCGCACATCATCTTAACCGACTCAGGCGGTATTCAAGAGGAAGCACCTTCGCTGGGTAAGCCTGTACTGGTAATGCGCGATACCACCGAACGCCCCGAGGCTGTAGAAGCGGAGACAGTGAAACTGGTCGGCACCAATGTAGAAGATATTACTCAGGCGTTAAATACACTGCTAACCGACGAGCAGGCCTATAACGCCATGAGTTACGCCCATAACCCTTACGGCGATGGCAAAGCCTGCCAACGCATCCGCGATGCGTTGGCCACTCGCTAAAACACAACGTACTACTGGGTTTAGTCAATTCACCATTCACTACTTACCATTCACGGTTAAAAAAATGAACTTTGAAACTATTTCCATGATCGGCCTGGGCTATATCGGCCTACCAACCGCCGCCGTATTTGCCTCACGCAAGAAAAAAGTTATTGGTGTAGACGTAAACCAGCACGCTGTGGATACCATCAATAGCGGCCAAATCCACATTGTAGAGCCTGAGCTTGATATGGTGGTACACGCCGCGGTTACCCAAGGCTACCTGCGAGCGACTACCACGCCTGAACCCGCAGACGCCTTTATGGTAGCGGTACCCACGCCGTTCCATACCGATGAGCATGGCCAGAACCATAAAGCTGATCTTAGCTACATTGAAGCAGCGGCCAAATCCATTGCCCCGGTGTTGCAAGTAGGTAATTTGGTGGTGCTGGAATCCACAAGCCCCATTGGTGCTACTGAACAAATGGCCGAATGGCTTGCCGAAGCGCGGCCAGACCTGACCTTCCCGCAAACCCACGGTGAAGCATCGGATATTCGCATTGCCCACTGCCCCGAGCGCGTATTGCCCGGCCACGTGATTCGCGAGCTGGTCGAAAACGACCGTGTTATTGGCGGCATGACCCCCAAATGCGCTGAGGTTGCCAGTAAGCTTTACCAAATTGTGGTGGAAGGTGAGTGCGTAACCACCACCGCTCGCACCGCTGAAATGGCTAAGCTCACTGAAAACAGCTTTCGTGATGTAAACATTGCGTTTGCCAACGAGCTTTCCACTATTTGCCACGAACTGGATATCAACGTATGGGAGCTAATTGCGCTGGCAAACCGCCACCCGCGGGTTAACATTCTTACTCCTGGCGCTGGCGTAGGTGGCCACTGCATCGCGGTAGACCCCTGGTTTATTGTAGATTCATGTCCGGAACAAGCCAAAATCATTCGCGCCGCGCGTGAAGTAAACGATGCCAAACCCCAGTGGGTGCTGGGCCGAGTGAAAGAAGGGCTTGAGTACTACCACCAGCAGCACCCCGATGCCAAACGCAGCGACCTCACCGTGGCCTGTTTGGGTGTTGCGTTTAAGCCCGATATCGATGACCTGCGCGAAAGCCCCGCTCTTGGCATTGCAGAACAAGTAGCAGCCTTGGGCTGCCGACTACAGGTAGTGGAGCCTAACATTGAAGCGCTGCCCAAAAACCTGCAACAGCCCAATGTTGAACTGAAAACTTTAGAAGAAGCCCTTGCCCAGGCAGATGTAATCTGCGTTTTGGTGAAGCATAAGCCGTTTATTCAAAGCGTGGAAAAAGTACGCGAAAAAGAAAGCGTCATTGATGCCGTGGGCTTGCTCGGTTAAGACACTTTAATAGCAGGTATAAAAGGGAGGGGTGCTTTCCCTCCTTTTTAGTAATCCAGCTTTATGTATTTATTTATATTTATTCTTCTTATCTCGCTTCTGGACCCCCATGGACGATTTGCTTACTTACGCAAAAAAGCTTTCTGAACAGCCGTTAACGTTACTAAACGCGCCGATAAAAGGGCGCATCGCCTACATGGTAAGCCATGGGCAAAGCTATGCCAGCAATGGCTATGCGATTCGCACCCAGGGCGTGGCCCATGCGCTAAATCAACACGGGTTAGAAACTCTGTGTTTTGTGCGCCCAGGTAGGCCATGGGAGCTAAATGCGGAAAGTATTATAAAGCCAGAAGTCACCATCGATGGCGTAAGGTATATTCATTCGCGCTGGCATGAGGATCAAGAAGCCAAAAATAATAAAGAAAAGCTGTTAGCAAACGTAAATAAATATATCGAATTATTTAAGATTTACCGCCCCAGCGCGGTACTAGCTGCTTCTAACTATGCGGTAGGGCTGCCTGCATGGTTGGCGGCCAAACGTTTGGGCCTGCCGTTCTACAACGAGGTACGCGGCTTCTGGGAGCTTTCACGCGCAGCACGTGAACCGGAGTACGAAAATAGCGCGGCCTTAAAAAAAGAGGCCGAGCGCGATGCCTTTGTGGCCCAGCAAGCAAGTAAGGTATTTACTCTTAATCAGCCTATGAAAGAGGAGCTGATTAAGCGTGGAGTAGTAGCAGAAAATATAGCACTAGTCCCTAATGGCGTTAGTAAATTACCGGAGCTAAAAACCGCCAATCTTGAACTGAAGCAAAAATTAGGTATCGGAAAAAACGAAAAGGTCATTGGTTACGTAGGTAGCTTCAATGCCTATGAAGGTTTAGAGGTTCTTATAGAAGCTTGTGCCGCATTAGTGGAGCAAGGCGAAAAGCTCAAGCTTATGTTAGTGGGTGATGATCAATTATTAACGCAGGTAGCTGCTACTAGTCACATTACAGCCAGCCAACCCTGGTTAATTCAAATAGGCCGTGTACCCCACGACGAAGTGAGTGATTACTACGCGCTGCTCGATATGGTTGTTATTCCTCGCAAAAAACTGCCGGTGTGTGAACTAGTGCCGCCGATGAAAGCGGCTGAAGCGCTGGCCTATGGCAAGCGGCTAATTGTTTCCGATGTGGCGGCGCTAGAAGAGTATGCCGTTAAGTATGATGGTGTAGTTTCATTTCCATCTGGTGGAAATTTCTTAACCCTGGCTCAAGCTCTTCAGAAATCATTGAAGCTATCTGCAACCAACGCTGCTGAATCAGTGGTTATGCAGGTAAATACTCAGCCAATGGCTTGCGAGCTGAATAGAAAAGAAGTTGAAGCAATCCTGGATATTCCAGCGCCTAAAAAAATAGAGCTGCGCGATGTTAGCCAGGTAGATTATGCCACGGCCAGCCTATGGTTTTACAAGCAAGGCAACCTTACCGATACGTTACGTGCACTGGAAAGCCTGCAAAAGCGCGGTGTGAAGTTCGATAAGGCCAAACGTGATTTTCAGGCGTTTGTGGCCGGGCTTGCCCGTCTCAAGGACGGTTGGAAGCTGCCACCACGCCAGCCCAATCCTGGTCTTATGTCACGTCGGCACCATCTACTTTATTGTCTCCATCAGTCGGTTCCCCACGCGACCAACGGGTATTCAACCCGCTCCCATGGCGTAGCGGTAGGTTTAAAACAGGCGGGTTGGCAGGTACGTGCTACCACCCGCCCAGGTTTTCCCTGGGATGCGCAAATCAAAGGGCTTAACAAGGGCTATCACGAAGCGGAAGTTGAAGGCATTACGTACGCCGCCTGTGCCGGTTGGAACTTAGCCAAGACGCCGCTGGATTTTTACTTGGCTGAAGCCGCCGACCACTACGTACGCGAAGCGCAAACTAGCGGTGCAGAAATTATCGCTGCTGCTTCCAATCACATTACGGCGCTACCTGCACTCATGGCCGCCAGGCGCTTGGGGCTACCGTTCGTATACGAAGTGCGCGGTCTTTGGGAAGTAACCCAGGCATCAACACAGCCTGAATGGGCGGGGTCTGAGCGTTATGAGCTGATGCGCGAACTCGAGCAGCAGGCTGCGCGTGAGGCGGATCTGGTTATCACGTTAACCGAAGAGCTTGCCGCTGAGCTGGCCTCTTGGGGAGTCGCGCGCGAGCGTATTGTAGTGGTGCCTAATGCGGTTAATGCCGAACGGTTCAAGCCCATTGCTCCTGATCCCAAGGTAATTAAAGAGCTTAAGCTCAAGAAAGGCGTGCCCGTAATCGGTTACGCAGGTAGTGCAGTAGCCTACGAAGGACTAGAGCTATTGCTGGATGCGCTGGCTCAGCTTAAGGCCAAAGGCCAGGACTTCACTTTTGTACTGGTAGGCGATGGTAAGGTCATTGATACCGTAAAACTGAAAGCCAAAGCGCTGGGTATTGAAAAGCACTGCCGCTTTACGGGGCGTGTACCATTTGATGCCGTACCCAAGTATCTTTCCTGCATGGATATCATGCCTGTTCCGCGCTTATCTTCAGCGGTTACCGAAATGGTGTCGCCGCTTAAACCCCTTGAAGCCATGGCCATGGGTAAGGCCGTGGTGCTTTCGGATGTTTCCCCGCACAAGACCATGGCAGGGGATAACGAACGCGCGCAGCTATTCAAGAAAGACAGCACGGAAGACCTATGCCGCGTACTGAAAACCCTGATTGATAGCCCTGAGGAGCGTCAACGTTTGGGGCTGGCCGCTCGCGCCTGGATAGAGCAGGAACGTACCTGGAACCACGTTACCCGCCTTTATGCTGAAAGCCTGGAGCTTGTACGTTCAACTGAGCGTGTTTTGCCTGCAGCTAATTTCCAGGCTTCTCCCAAGCGGTTGGAGCAGATGACACTCGGCTTGATTGCCGACCAGTTCACTACCGATACGCTAGCCAGCGCCGTGAAAGTAGTGCCGCTTTCACCGGAAAACTGGCGAGAAGAGCTCGCCAAGCAGCCGATAGATGCGATGTTTGTAGAATCGGCCTGGAAAGGCAATGACTGGAAATGGCACCGCAAGGTGGGTTATTACAGCGATGAAGAGTTTGCGCCTCTAAGCGAGCTGTTAGCGCACTGCCGCGCACACACTATACCTTCGCTGTTCTGGAACAAGGAAGATCCGGTTCATTTCGACCGCTTCCGTAAAGCGGCCTCGCTTTGTGACCATGTATTTACCACCGATAGCCGTCGAATCATTCCGTACTTAGCCACGCCAGGGGCATTGACCCAAACCGCCAGCAGTGCGCCGTTCTATGCCTCGCCCAAAATTCATAACCTGCTACCTTCCAAGCGCGAATGGCAACCCACTGCCGCTTATGGTGGTACCTATTACGGCAAGCGTTACCCTGAGCGTACCGAGTACATGGATAAGATCATGAGTGCCGCAGCACCACTTGGTCTTACCATTTACGATCGCCAGCACGATGACCCAGAATCGCCTTATAAATACCCAGGCGGCTTGGGTAGCTACGTAGCCGGTAGCCTGACGTACGAAGAGATGATTCAGGCGTACAAAGCCCATCCGGTACAAATCAATGTGAACTCGGTGCTGGATTCACCCACCATGTTCTCGCGCCGGGTAGTAGAAACGGTCGCCTGTGGCTCACCGTTAATTTCTGGCCCTGCGCTTGGAATGAATCGCTACCTGGAAGGGGCAGGGCATGTGGTGCGCACCGAAAGCGAAGCGGCGCAAGCGCTAGAAAATTTGATGCATCATCCGGCTTACCGCTGGCGCAATGCACTAAAAGGTGCGCGGGCTATCATGCGTGCCCACACAACCGAGCTGCGCTTATCGCAAATGCTGCGTACTGCTGGCGTAGTGGTAGATGCTACGCAGCCGCCCGATATAGCGCTGGTGGCGGACGAAATTACCGAAGCCGCTGCGCAACGGCTGCTAACCCAAACCCTTCGCCCGCAACGCGTTGTTGCGAGCGAGTGGCAGCATGGCACACAAGTACAGCTGGAAGCGGCGGGCATTGCATGTGGTAGCCCAGAAGGGCAGCGCGTAGAAACCAATTCCCTTTGGCTATTGGCTAGCTCTCGCGCGCTGGAAGAGTTGGAACCAGAAGATCTGGAAGACTTAGCCTGGCCTACTTACTACGCGCCCCAAACGCGTATTGGTTTCAGCCGAGATGCCGTGCTGGGCGAAGGCCAATGGCCTGGCGTTGCCCAAGAAGGCATTGTGATAAATGATGGCCTGCAACTGATACGCAGCACTACCGAAAGCATACCTCTTGAGACCCTTGTTGAGGGAGCCACAAAACAGCCTACCTTAGCACTACGAAAGCCACCGTATTTTCATGAGAACGCGCCCAACGTGTTACCCAAGAAAACGGTGGTAATAGCTGGGCACGACCTCAAGTTTATTAAACCGTTCTACCCTTATTTCACGGATGTAGGTATACGGTTACTGCTTGACTTTTGGACTGGTCACAACCAGCACAACGAAATAGCCAGTAAACGTTTAGTACGACAAGCGGATACTGTCTTCTGTGAGTGGACACTGGGCAATGCCATTTGGTACGGCCAGCATAAGCGAGAGGGACAAAAGCTGGTAGGACGTTTACATGCTCAAGAGTTACGCAGCGCTTTATTTGATAAAGTACCCTTTGAAGTATTTGATACCGTAATATTTGTTGGTCCTCATATGCTCCGCAATGCTCAAAAGCGCAATTCAGTATTGAATAAGAATGGCGTAGTTATCTATAACGGGGTTGATATTGAGGCAATGCAAGCAGTACCTCGAAAACCTACCAATGGCAAAGTATTGGGCTTGGTGGGTATGGTGCCACAAAGCAAGCGGTTGGACCGAGCGCTGGATATTCTTAAAGAGTTACGAACAGAAGATGAGGATTACACGCTACGTATAAAAGGTAAACGGCCAGAAGATTTCTCGTGGATGGTAAATCGACCAAACGAAATGGCGTGGTATGAAGAACAGTATCGTCGAATTGATGAAGACCCACTGTTGAAAAATGCTGTCTTCTTTGATCCACAGGGCAATGATATGCCCAAGTGGTACTCTGGTGTCGATTATATACTGTCTGTGAGTGATCATGAGAGCTTTCACTTGGCTGTAGCAGAAGGGGCAGCTAGCAGCTGCATGCCTGTAATACTGCCCTGGCAGGGGGGAAATGAAATTTATCCCAAGAATTGGATATATAGTAATATTAAATCAGCGGTCAAAGGAATACAAATTGGCATGGCAGATTCATCTGGTGTTAAAGAGTTTGCTAGTGTTAACTTTGATATTACCAATATTGCAGATAAATTTATTAAAGTGTCTTAAGTTATACTTAATGTCTAGGTGTTTTATGAATTTCCCAATTAGGGTTTTTATATTAGGTAGCTGTGTATCAAGAGACCCGTTTGAAATAGCTGATAAAAAAGATTTCACAATTGTAAGCTATTATGCACGGTCAAGCTTTGCTTCTTTAGGAGCTAATGCATATGTCGATAAAAAGTTATTGAATAATATTAGCTCAAGTTGGCAGCGTAGAATGGTGAATGCAGACATGAGTAAGTCAATCTTTACTCATTTGGAAAGTGTTGACTATGATGTGCTTCTTTTAGATTTAATCGACGAACGATTTAGTTTGTCTAAATTTGGCAATTCGTTACATACAATTTCTTCTGAATATAAAAAAGCTTTGTATAAGCCAAATCAATATGGCTTTATAAATGCCAATTCAGATGAGAAACTTCTTTTATGGAAAGATGGATTAAAAAAGATAAGTGATTTTTTAATCAAAAAAAACTTAGATAGCAAGGTTGTGGTTAATAAAGTTTATTGGTCTCTAAATAGTGAAGGTAAGGAGAAGCTTCTTAATAGATATACTGAAAGTTCTGTCAAGATTGCTAACGAGAAATTGAAATGGATGTATGACGAAATAGAGAGGATTATGCCTAATGCAAAATTTATAACTTATACTGATAGCGAGTTAGAGTTAGACGAGCAGCATAAATGGGGGTTGGAACCATTCCACTATTCTAAAAAAGCATTTATTAAACAGCTGAATACGTTGTTTTTACTTTCATTACGAGATTTAAAGTTTACTATAAAGCATGGATTAGGTGACAAAAGCTTTAAATTTCCTATAAATTGGAAAGTAGACCCGTTTAATAGTCGCCCATGGATGCACCATTTTATGAGTCTAAGATGGTTGGGCTCTAATTGTTCTTACCTTTTTATAGCTAATGTTCTTATTAGCTTTTATAAGTTTCATTGTGAAAAAAAAATAACAACCCATATTATAATTCAATAAGAGGTGATCACACGGCTGCCATTAGATTAGGTGTTTTTTGCGATATTATGAAAAAATACCAACATCATGGTTTGCACACTATTAAAAATATTACCAATAGGCTTATTATCGAGGAAGTGAAAAATTTACAGTCTCCTCGTATGTACCGTGCAGGGCACAATCATGGCCTAATGGTTGATTTAGCACTCCTTAATTTAATTAAATTTTTTCCAGAATATAAAAATAAAATCAATGTTGATTTGGTTTTACAGCGTAGTAGTAATACTCTTAAGGAAATGTGGCACCCATCAGGATTAACTAAAGAGCATTCAGTCTCTTATCAAGAATATAATATACCATTAACGGCTGATTACTTTTTACTCCTACAAGAACTGGAATTGGAGGCCTATACAAGCATTGATTTAAATAGTGTGCTTGAGGAGTCTAAGCGGTTTTTAGGTTATGCGCTTAAGTCTAATGGTGAGTACTTCCCTCTTGGTGATTCATTTCGGCTTCCGAATAAAAAAATATTAAATAATATTTATGGTGTTTCATCTGAATATCTTGATAATGCTCACAAATTGCTTTCACCATGTTCAAATGAGGATGGCTTTTATACAAACGATCATTTTTTCATTTATAGAAGAGATATAAATGGAAAAAAAATCCACTTTGCAGCAACGTGTTGCTGGGATTCCCATAACCATAAGCAAAATGATGAGCTCTCATTCTGTCTGGATGTGAATGGAGTTACTATATTTGATGACCCTGGTTATACTGAGTTTACAGACTGGGACTCTATGCTGAACTTAAAGTCTGAATCAATGCATACAACTATTACTATTGATGATAAGGCTTGGGGTGACGTGCTTTATACTAATAATAAATCTAAAGTTATAGTTAATAATGTTGATTGTGATGGTTTTAATATTTCCATGTTAATGGAAAGGTATGAGGGTATTCAGTTTATTCGCAATATAAATTTTGAAAAAGGTGTTTTTGAAATCTCTGATACAGCTATTTCTAAAGCACAGATTCTTTCAATAAGATTTAATAGAGCTTTTATCTTTGGTAATAATATAGATGTAGTGTTAAAAGACGATGATCATTCAGTTTTTTATCTTTATGATAAAAAATCAAAAAAAGAGATTGCTAAGTTTTATGGTGTTAGATTCTCTCATTTAAATGATATTAATATAGTCGGGTCTGATAGGAAAGAAATGAAAAAAAGCAAAAGACTAATTGTTAATACCCATGCAGATTTTGGTCAAGTTTTGTTAGAAGATGGTTTTATTTTTAATTTTCCGAAATTAGTTGTTGATATTTAATTCCAGGAGGTTTTATGACTACTGAGTTTGCTTGGGTGTTTTCAAAAAAAAGAGAAATTAATTTTAATTGGTTCTATCTTGATGATAATATTCATGGTTCTTTAATTGTGCAACCTTGTAAATACACTAAAAATATTTTTAGTAAAAATGATGTTATTTTTTTATCAACAACAGATGCAAATTATGATATCAATGCTGATTCTTTTTTTGATGGAGAATGTGTTTTTCAAAAAGAGCTGAAGTTCAATGCTGATCCAAAAAATATTGATGAATATTTTGACTTTATTAATAACAGTAGAGGCTCTTACTGTGTTGGTTTTTTTCACGAAGCTTCAGGAGTAAAACTAGCTCGGTTTGCAAATGATCAATTAGGTATGTACCCATTATTATATTATGTGGATGATGATAATATAGTAGTTACAAATAATCCCATTTTTGCAGAATCTATATTTAAAAATTCAAGTGGTGTTAAATTAAAACGTGGTTTCAAACATGTCATCAATGAAATAGTTACATCTTCGCCTTTAGATGTAGGACCGTTTGAAGGTATGAGTTTTATTCCATTTGACTCGGAGTTAGTGATTAGCCAAGAAGGAAAGATAAGTATCAAAAGAAGAAAGGGAAATGATTTTTACTATAGGCCAAGTAAAAGCGAAAGTCTTCTATTTGATAATGCCGTTACTGAAATATTAGAAAATGTAGAGGCAATAGCAAAGTCAGATGTAAAAATAAAGATAGCTGATATAACAGGCGGTTTTGATAGTCGCCTAGTACTGGCCGCAATTCTAAAATCCGGCTTGAAAGATGAATTTTACTTCAATGTTAATGGTAAGTATCCCAATCCGGATGTAAATATTGCTAATTTCATAATTGAAAAATACGACCTTAAAAAAGGAAGTTTAGCAAAAAACCCTTTTAAACGTAAAAGTTATTTATCAGAAAATATCTTGCATGAGCTATCAACATTCACTTATGTTTCATCTGGGATGAAGAATAATATTGACCGTCATATTGATTCTTTGTTTTTAAATTCTAATATTGTACAAGTTGGTGGTGGGTTTTCTGCTTATAAAGCTAATAAATCTAAATCATTGAAAAATGAAGTGCCTAATATTGAAAGCGCAGTGAATGTCATCTGCTCTGGTGAATTTTCAATTCCAAACGAACAAATTGAAGAGATAAAGAAAAATGTAAAAACGATACTCGAAAGTTGGGTTTTAGATCAAGGCATGAACGTATATGATGCTTTGGATAGATATCATATTGAATATAGAACGCGCTTTCATATAGGCTTATGTGAGCATTGGTCTCGCCTATGCCAGCCAAAGGTACACCCTTTACATTCGCCTGCTTTAGTAAGGTTGTCTTTTCATATTGGTTATCAAGCCCGGTTGAATGATCAGTTGCTCTTTAAACTAATGGAGTATTTAGAACCATCTTTATGTCTTGTGCCTCTTGAAAAGCGAGTTTGGAATAAAGCCTCTTATGCTGATAGCGTTTTAAGAAATAAGATAATTAGCATTAAGCCTGTTACTGATAAGAGTGAAAGATTATATTCACAAGAACCCGAAGAAAAAAAATTGACATTTATCCAAGTGGATAAGGAAAAATCTGATTTTTTTCTTTCGAGAGAAAACTCCGCAGAGCAAGCACTTCCTAGGCTCAAGGTTGATACCGACTGGTATAAGCTTCAGATGAAATTAGGTAGAAAATGGCATTGGTATAATTTGGCACATATAAAAGCAGCTTTCGATTATCTTTTAAAACAATCTCTTATTAGTAGTAATGAGCTTTCTTGGATGAAAAATATTTCCCATAAAGAATTGTCAGAGTATAAAAACATCAAAGAAGTTCTTGAGCTACATGCACTAGCTCAGTTTTTGATTTTTTATCAGGGTAAAGAAATTCCATTAAGAGTAAGTTATTAAATAATCATCCCTATGAGCTTAGCTCAAGGGTTAATTTAATTTTATAATCTATTGGGTCTCTATGATTTTAAGAAAAGTAGCCGCTCCTGAGCTTGTAGGATGTATAGCTAAAAAGTTGGAGAAGATAGCAAGTGCTTCTTCTAATGTTAAACTTGGGGAAGATCTTTTTGCTCATAAAATCCTAAGGCTAGCTCCTTTTCCTGCAGTACAGTTTCTTCATTGGGATGATTGGGAGAAAGACCCACTTAATAATCGTAGCTGGCAATGGCGGCTTAATTGGCTATCTTTTCTATCTTATCTAATGTCCTATCATCAAACATCTAAAGATGACAAGGTGCTGAGTTTTGCCGGTGAAGCAATTCAATCATGGCTGGACATCTATTTAAATACAGATACCAGCTATCCTTTCGAATTTATATGGCACGACCATGCCACTGCATTACGCGCTGAACAGTTAGTATTTTTTATATATTATTGTCGTGAACATGCTGCTGAATGGGCAGAGCAACAGGATAATTTTCTAAAATATGTTGAGCAGGCGCTAGCAGTACACGCCCAATGGCTAGCTAAAGATAGCTTCTATTCCGAACATACCAATCATGGCTTAGAGCAAGCACGGGTCTTGTTACTTCTTGGAACTGTGTTCGATGGTGAGAAGGCATATGAATGGCAGCAAATTGCTATCCGTAGGATCACTAGTGAACTGAATTTCGCATTCACTAGAGACGGCGTGCATGTCGAAAACAGTCCCGCTTACCATATTTTTGTATTCAAAGTTTTTATTGGTATTATTAAAGATTACCCAGCAAATGTGCTAGGCGGCTTGGCCGATAAATTTGAGCAATTTTCTGCTAAGGCTTTAAGCTTTATTACCCATATTTTGCGCCCAGATGGTAGCCTCCCGCCTATAGGCGATACCGAACAGTTACCGACCTCTGATGCTTATCGGAACATGTTTGGTCACACAATTGAATATAAGAACTTTCTCTATGCTTTAACACAAGGAAAAAAGGGCAGCAAACCATCAGCTTTAAATAAGGTGTATGCGCATTCTGGCTATGCAGTTTTCCGTGATTCATGGCCGGCAGCAGACTGCTTCCAACAAGCTTTTCATGTTATCATGAAAATGGGATGTTTGAGCCGCTACCATCATCAGCAAGATGAAGGACACATATCTGTTTATGGTTGGGGAGAAGATTGGTTAATTGATTCTGGTTTATACAGTTATATTAATACTGACCCAATCCGTAAATATATGCGTGGGCGGGCGGGTCACAATGTACCTTTAATAAATGGCACCAGTTATTCTAAAGAGTTTGAGCATCGTTTAAATAATTGGCAGGTAGTTGATTGTAGTGAGTCTGAGGTAAACCCTAGCATTACTCTGAAACTTCAAGTGCTAGAGCCTGCAATACAAATAAGAAAACTTGATTTTTTAGCGGAATCTAAGCGCTTGAATATCGCTGATTCTTTTGAGTTTTCTGATGAGCAGTTACATGATATAACTTTGCAGTGGCATATTCCTGTAGATAAAAGTATTTCAGTCAGAGATAAGGAAGTAAGCATTGTCTCCACGTCTGGGCACCAGTGCATACTGACTTTTCAGAATGAACAGCCCGATGAAATTCACCTGTTAAAGGGCCGTAGAAATGATAGGGTTTATAGCTGTATTTCATATAAGGCTAATTTATTAGAAGATTCTCAAGTGATACGCGTCGTCTTTAAAAACCGACATGCTTTGAATGTTGTAAGTGCGTTCGATTTTTTAGCATTGAGAAGTGCGCCTGATAGTCTTGCACCTAGCGTTCATGAAGTTCACTCAAACGGTAAAAGTTTTAAAATCGATTTGCCTGATTTTAAAACTGACTATATTCAAAAAACTATTGCAAACCTTGCGAAGCCCTACGAATCTGAAATGCTTGAGGCAATGTCTATTGGATTAAACCCAATGGATTTGGTTTTGGATATAGGTGCAAATATTGGTAATCACACTCTTTATCTAGCCTGCATTTTAGGTTGCCAAGTACGTGCCTATGAGCCTAATGAGCGTTTGCATCAACCTTTAAATAACAGCGTCAAACTAAATGGGATTACAGAGCTGGTTCAAGTATTACCGTACGGGGTTGGCAAGACACCATCTAAAGCAAAGCTATCGGGCTTGAATGAGAGCAACTTAGGAGCGCAGTCCTTGGAGTTGCTAAGTAACGACAGCATAGGTATTGATGTTGTTCGATTAGATGATCAGATTTTTGAAACACCAGTTGCCGCCATAAAGATAGATGTCGAAGGTATGGAGCTAGCAGTACTTGAGGGCGCTGAGTCTTTGATTCAAAAAGATCAACCTTTGTTAGTGGTTGAGTCGGTCGATGTTGCTCATTATGATGCCCTACAAAATTTTATTAAAAAAAATAACTACGTTTACTGTAGTTCTTTTAATGGTACGCCGACCCATTTCTTTATTCACCAAGATAAAATTGCTGGCTCACCTTGGATAGACTTGTTTTTTGCTAAAGGACGTGAGTTTTATCAGATGCGACATTACCATAAAAAGTTAAAAAAAACATTGCAACAACTCAATAAGATAAAATAATAAAAGGAGTTATATCTCCGCTGATCAACGATGGATTTCTGGGATAGAGCTGTAACATGCTTACGCTCTACATATTGAAATATCATTAGCCTCTTTCTTAATTAGTAGTTGTTTTATATTTATTGGTCACAATGTGTTAATCACTCTCAGGACTATTTATGTGCGGAATTGTTGGTGCGGTCAGCGCAAAGAAATGTACGAAATTCTTACTCGCAGGGTTATCCACTCTTGAGTATCGCGGTTACGATTCGGCAGGGGTTGCCCTGTTATCAGGTGAGCCAAACGGTAAGTTACAACGTGCTCGTGCTAAGGGACGTGTAGCGGAGTTGGCAACTAAAGTAGCCGAGCAGGGAGCTAGCGGTACGCTGGGAATCGCTCATACACGTTGGGCTACCCACGGCGTACCCGCTGAACGCAATGCCCATCCGCATATTTCCGCAGGTTTGGCCGTAGTGCATAACGGCATTATCGAAAACTATGAAGCTCTGCGTGAACAGTTGCAGGGTTTGGGGTATGAGTTTACTTCCGATACCGATACAGAAACCATTGCTCACCTGATTCAGGCCTGCTTTAAGGGCGAAATTGGCGAACCGGCTGAGAATCTATTTTCTGCTGTGCAGTGCGCCGTAGCGTATCTGAAAGGAGCATTTGCCCTGGCCGTGATTAGTGAAGAAGAACCGGATTGCTTGGTGGTTGCCCGTGAAGGCTCGCCGCTTATGTTGGGTATTGCCGAAGATGGCCACTATGCGGCATCCGACGCCTCAGCACTGCTTTCTGTTACCAAGCAAATGATGTACTTGGAAAATGGCGATGTGGCGCGGCTAACCCGTGACTCCATTACCCTGGTGGATCGCATTGGTCAGCCCGCCCAGCGTGAGGTGGTTGTCTCGACCTTGAGCGCCGATGCCGTTGAGCTTGGCGATTATAACCACTACATGCAGAAAGAGATGTTTGAGCAGCCCCAGGCGTTGGGCAATACACTGGAAATGATCAGTGGGGCGGGGCAACTGCAGCCAGGTATTTTTGGTGCTGAGGCCCAGGCTGTGTTTGAACAGGTCGATTCGGTGCTCATCCTGGCGTGCGGTACGTCCAGCTATGCGGGTATGACCGCCAAGTACTGGATTGAGCAGGTAGCGGGAATTCCCTGCAATGTTGAAATTGCCAGCGAGTATCGCTACCGGCAGAGTGTTGCCAACCCCAAACAGCTGGTTGTGGTTATTTCCCAATCCGGTGAAACCGCCGATACATTGGCCGCGCTACAGCATGCCAAATCGTTAGGGCATACGCATACGCTCTCCATTTGTAATGTGCCTGAATCCGCCATCGTTCGGGAAACCGCGCTGCGCTTTATTACCCGTGCCGGGCCTGAAATTGGTGTGGCGTCTACCAAGGCGTTTACCACACAGTTAAGTGCGCTCTTCTTGCTGACGCTACTGTTGGCCAAAGCCAATCAGCGCTTGAGTGAAGGTGACGAAAAAGCTTATCTGGATGAACTGCGCCACTTACCTGTTGCGGTAGAAAAGGTGCTGGCGTTGGAGCCAAGCATTAAAGATTGGGCGCAGCAGTTTGCCAATAAGCATCATGCGTTGTTCCTGGGCCGTGGTCGCCATTTTCCAATTGCTTTGGAAGGCGCGCTTAAGCTTAAGGAAATCTCCTATATTCATGCGGAAGCTTATCCTGCAGGGGAGTTGAAGCATGGTCCATTGGCACTGGTTGATTCAGAAATGCCGGTCGTGGTGGTAGCGCCTAATGATGAAATGTTGGAGAAGCTTAAGGCCAACATGCAAGAAGTTAGCGCTCGCGGCGGCCAGCTGTATGTATTTGCTGATGGCGATAGTGCCGTTAAGTCGTCTGAAGGCGTTAACGTGCTGATGATGCCTGAGCATTACGGGCTGCTTTCTCCGGTGTTGCACGTAGTCGCGCTTCAGTTGCTCTCGTACCATGTTGCATTGGTGAAAGGTACGGATGTTGATAAGCCGCGTAATTTGGCCAAGAGCGTGACGGTCGAGTAGTGCCAATGAGCGTCGTTCCGACGACACCCGCGGGAGCAGCGCGCAGCGGTGCTATATTGTTGGATGGGTGCCATGGGCGCCGTTCCGACGCCTCCCGCGGGTGCCTCATTTGCTCGTGCCTCGCAAGATTCGTTACCACGCGCTACGGGTTGAGCATTATTCGTTGTTGATGCATGTATTCGGCGACTTATACTGTTCACGATTCACGATTCACGATTCACGATTCACGATTCACGATTCACGATTCACGATTCACGATTCACGATTCACGATTCACGATTCACGATTCACGATTCACGATTCACGATTCATCATTCAGGTAATTCAAAATGCGTAAATACTTCGGCACTGACGGCGTTCGCGGGCGCGTGGGTGAGTTTCCCATGACGCCGAGTTTTGCCATGAAGCTAGGTTGGGCCGCTGGCCAGGTATTGGGCGCTGAAGGCGTTAAAGAAGTTTTGATTGGGAAAGATACGCGTGCCAGTGGCTACATGTTGGAATCCGCGCTTGAAGCGGGCTTTTCGGCGGCAGGGGTTAATGTGGCATTGGTAGGTCCATTGCCTACGCCGGGCGTTGCCTATTTAACCTCTACCTTCCGGGCGGATGCCGGAGTGGTCATCAGCGCGTCACACAACCCGTTTTACGATAACGGCATCAAGATATTCGCCCAGGGTGGTCATAAGCTAAACGATATCCAAGAACAGGAGATCGAGCGCTGGCTGCAGGTGGCTATTGATGGCGGCATGACCTGCGTAGAATCAGATAAGTTAGGCAAGGCGCGCCGTATTGATGATGCGGCGGGGCGCTATATTGAGTACTGCAAAGCGGTGCTGCCCGGCTCACTTAGCTTGAGCGGCCTAAACATCGTAGTGGATAGCGCCAATGGGGCAGGTTACAAGGTAGCGCCTGCGGTGTACCGGGAGCTTGGCGCCAATGTGATTAGCATTCACGATGCTCCCAATGGTACCAACATCAACGCCAAGTGCGGTGCTACTTCCATGCAAAGCGTGTGTGAAGCCGTGCTTGCCCATAAGGCGGACCTGGGTATCGCGCTGGATGGCGATGCTGACAGGCTCATGATGGTCGACCACACCGGCACGGTGGTAGATGGTGATGAGCTGCTTTACTTACTCGCCAGAGATGCTAAAGCCGCAGGTTACGCGGGGGGCGTGGTAGGCACGCAAATGAGTAACCTAGGCTTAGAGCAGGCGCTGCATGCTTTAGAGATACCCTTTGAGCGCGCAAAGGTAGGCGATCGCTATGTGATGGAGCAGCTGAATGCATATGATTGGCGGTTGGGTGGTGAAAGTTCAGGGCATTTACTGAGCCTGGACCACGCATCTACTGGCGATGCCATTATTGCTTCGCTACGCGTGCTTACCTCGCTACTTAACCAAAATAGCACGTTGCATGCGGCTAAGCAGGGTATGCATAAACTGCCCCAGGCACTGGTAAATGTGCGCTTTAAAGCATCCAAGGGTAAAAATCCGCTGGAAGGTTCCGAGGTAAAACAAGCGCTTAAAGAAGCAGAAGCCAAGCTTGGCGCACAGGGACGCGTGCTGTTGCGTAAGTCCGGTACTGAACCCCTAATCCGTGTTATGGTCGAAGCCAGCGATGCGGAGCTTGCGAAGTGGTGCGCTCAGCATATTGCAGGCGCGTTACCCAAAGACTAAGCCAACCATTGCTCTGCTGTGTAAGCAAGGGTGAGGTTAAGCAGTTTAGTGTTATTCTTGAATAATGGCTTGCTAATAAAATGGTTGGTTGATTTATGCTTATTTTATAACTCTTTTTAATATCCTATTTTATTAGTAGTAGCTTTTTGTACTGAAGATATCAATTGGCTAAACGAATATATTGAACACAGAGAGCTTGATCAGTCTTATGAACTTTCAAAAAGGAAATGAGCTATATCGGCATGGAGCTTATGAACAGGCTGCTTCTTTCTATATTAATGCACTTAAAGTAAATAGTGCGTTTAAGTCTATTTATGTGAATTTAGCGCTCTCGTTACGCAAGATTGAGGATAAAGAAGTTTGCGATCGCTTACTGTACGAGGCGCTTCTAGTTATCCGGCCTGTTGAGGTTAGGGATGATATTAAATTGGTTAAAAAGTCTCGCCTCGTTAACGGCAAGTGGTACTTGGTGGAGCACTCAGTTTGGGTGCCAAAACAGGTAGACCCTATCTTACATTATTTGGCGGTAGGCTGGCAGCTTGGCCTTGATCCCTGTAAGCGGTTCGATAACGATTTCTATCTTGAAAGACATAAAGACCAAATGCAGGAAGGCGAAGCGCCACTTCTGCATTATCTTTACAAAGGCAAAGCTAACAGTAACACAATTAAGAAAAAACATGGGCAAAAGGGAGATGTAACGGCCCAATTAGCGGTGCAGTTATGGAGCGGTCACTCTCAGTCTGCATTAAGCGTTTTTCAAAAGATGTATGAAGATGAGAATACTGATCCACCGCTGCGCTGGGCTGCTCTCTGGCAAACAGCAAGGTGGGTATACTTTTGTGGTGATGTTGAAAAAGCACTTGATTATGCTATAAAAATGGAAAGTGTACCCACGATTAGCCGGTTGAGAAAAGAAACCGTATATTTAAAAGCTTTTTGTTTACTTGCGCTTGCTCGGAAAAACGAAGCGCTTGAGCCATTACAGGCCTATGTGACAGCACACCCAAACGATGCGGATTCGCATTTTGCTCTGGCCAATGCACTGAATGATGATAATCAGCGTATTGAGAAAATAAATCAGGCATTTGCGATTCATGGATTTAGTGGTATTCGGCGTAAGGATAAAACCAAACCGCTTTCCATTGATAATGTAGTAGGCCTACCGGCCGAGAAAGTGAGGGGGGCTAAGAAAGTCTCCATCATCATGCCTATTTACAACGCGGGTGAGCAGGTTCGTATAGCCATCGAATCACTATTGGCACAAACCTACGAAAACATCGAAATTATTGCCGTTGACGACTGCTCGCCAGACAATACGTTAGACGTACTAAAAGCGCTTGAACAAGAAGATCCCCGCGTCAAGGTTATTCAGCCACCGCTGAATGGGGGGGGCTACGCAGCGCGTAATTACGGCCTAACGTTCGCTACCGGTGACCTACTGACCACACACGATAGTGATGATTGGTCGCACCCGCAAAAAATCGCTACCCAAGTGGCTTACTTAGAAGCTCACTCAGAAGTGATGGGGTGCTCCGTCCACTGGATACGTGCGCAGAATAATCTTTCATTCACTCAAAATTGGCGTCCTGTAAAACGGTTGATTCATTGGAGCCAGTCTTCTTTCATGTTCAGGAAAGAAGTGCGGGAAGCAATAGGTGAGTGGGACCACGTGCGTATTGGTGGCGACACCGAATACATTTGGCGTATGCAAGCGCAATATGGCGAAAAGTCTCTTGCTAAAATTTTTGCAGATACGCCGTTAGCATTTGCGTTAGATGAAGAGTCATCCCTGACCCGTACCAAGGCTACTCATGTACGCACTGTGTATTTTGGGTTACGCCATATTTATCGTGAAATTTGCGCTTGGTGGCACGCAACACAACGCAATTTAAATGTTACCGATGCAAAAACCAAGCGGGCATTCCCTGCACCACGTACCATGTTTGAGCGCTCAGATGAGCCGCTTAGCTTTGATACCGTGATTGCAGGTGATTTCTCGCGTCTGGAAGATTGCCAAAAAGTGGCTGGATTCGTTGGCAAGCACCCTAAACTAAAAGTAGCCCTGTTCCATTGGCCCAGTTTTCATAAAGCGCCTGAAGCCTTATGCAACCTGTATTTTGAGTTGTTACAGCAGGGCAAAGTAGAGCCGGTTGTCATGGGGCAAACTGTCAAGGCGAACGCTTTTAAAATAACTGATGATAAGCTTTTAAAACATCTGTTGGATAGCACGCCAACATTGCTTGGTTTTGAAAGATGGATATCGCTTTAAGGCTGGTTATGGATAAACATATTTTTATCATGATTCGTTACAGTGTGCTGACGAAAAGCAAAGACGCTTGGGTAATCGGTAAAAATCAAGCGTTTACTGATTATAAGAATAAACTTTTTTCTAGTAGCCGCTTGCAGTTGCATGAGCGCTTATTTCGCGATGTCACCTTTCCATCGCTATGCGAAATGAATCCAACGACCACAACCGTTATGATCTTCATATCGGATGAGTTACCACAGGTAAACAAAACTGCATTGATGGAGGTTGTTGGTAACCGACAGAATTTTAAAGTACTGGAAGTCTCCAAAAGCGATAGCGTTATAGGAAAAATGAACTCAGAGCTATTGAAAGTGCTAAGGCTGCGGGATAAAGATGTTTGCTATGCCACCGTTCGATTAGATGATGATGATGCATTAGCAGATGATTTTGAAAAAGCGTTGATAAAGTACGTCGCACCTGAGTTCGATCAACATGCTATCTCTTTTTCAAAAGGATATAACGCCTTCTATGAAGACAATAAATATCTTAGCTTTCAGGAGATAAAATATCCTTTGATTGCACTGGGTTTATCCTATATCAACGTGTTTAGAAAGGAAGGGGAACTCCCCTATAAAACATCTGTGTACTCGTTAGGCAATCATACGAAGATTGATGAGCGCTTTCCCGTTATTACGAAAGCAGATACCCCGATGTATTTGAGAACTATTCATAAAGAAAGCGATATCTATCATAGAAAATTTAAAGAAAAAGTCGCTGTTGATGACTTTATGTTCGATCTTGGTAAGGTAAAGAATAGCTTTGTTTCTATAAGAAGTAATCCAGCATTATACGAAGACGTAGATAGCAACGTGGTGGTTGGTGGAGATACTGAGAAGAGAACTGAGAGTAAGATCCTGACTCATCACCAAACGGTACTTTGTTACTCTGTAAAAGAAAATGCACTTCTGCACGTTACATCTTCAGAAATAGATAATAATGAGATTTTTTGTATTCGTTATGACGAATTTAGTAGCCAGCTATACGTGGTAGGGTTGAGTGCGTATGTTAATTTGAGTGATGTGGGCGAAGTGTCGCTATCCAAAGAAAAGGGATCGCTTGATTTAGAGTTTAAGAATAAAGGGTTCTCTATATCGCCTTGTGGATTAAACCTTTTTATTACTCCTTTACGCAATGGTCGAGTAATTCTTTCGCCACACTGTCGTGCATGGGAAATATTTTATATTCATTAACACCTGTATTTGTTGCCATGATGAGGCTGGATTTAATGTGATGGTGGAGAAAAAATGAAAATTGCCGTTGCCGGAACGGGCTACGTGGGGCTTTCCAACGCAATGCTTTTAGCGCAACGCCATGAAGTTGTCGCGGTGGATATCGTATCGGAAAAAGTAGAGATGTTGAATAAACGTGTCTCGCCTATTGTGGATGCGGAAATCACAGCTTTTCTCGCCCGTGAAGATCTGCACTTTACGGCAACCCTGGATGCCGAAGCGGCGTACCGCGATGCGCAGTTTGTAATTATTGCCACGCCCACCGATTACGACCCCGATACTAATTACTTCAACACAAAAAGCGTTGAGGCGGTTATTCATCAGGTCATGCAGATCAACCCTGATGCGGTCATGATACTTAAATCTACCGTGCCGGTTGGTTACACCCAGGAAACTGCTAAGCGCTTTCAAACCGAAAATCTGATTTTTTCGCCGGAATTCCTGCGTGAAGGCAAAGCGCTGCACGATAACCTTTACCCTTCACGGATTATTGTAGGCGAGCGCTCCGAGCGGGGGGCTAGCTTTGCTGAGCTTTTGAAGCAGGGCGCGTTGAAACAGGATATCGAGGTGCTGCTTACCAACAGCACCGAAGCCGAAGCCATCAAGCTCTTTGCCAATACCTATTTGGCAATGCGTGTGGCTTACTTCAACGAGCTGGATACCTACGCCGAAACCCATGGGCTGGATGCCAAGCAGATTATTGAAGGCGTCGGTTTAGACCCGCGTATTGGCAAGCACTACAATAACCCAAGCTTTGGCTACGGGGGTTATTGCCTACCTAAAGATACTAAGCAGCTGCTCGCTAACTACGAAGATGTGCCTAATAATATGATTCAGGCTATCGTCGAGGCGAACCGCACCCGCAAGGACTTCATTGCGGAGTCGGTGCTTAAGCGCAACCCAGAAGTGGTGGGCGTGTACCGGCTGATTATGAAAACGGGTTCTGATAACTTCCGCGCCAGTGCTATGCAAGGTGTTATGAAGCGCTTAAAAGCCAAAGGTATTGAGGTAGTGGTGTATGAACCTGCGCTAGAGGCGGACGAGTTCTTTAAATCTAAAGTGATTCGCGATTTTGATACCTTTAAGCAAAAAGCAGATGTGATTCTTGCTAACCGTATGGTGGATGAGCTGCGGAATGTTGCGGAGAAAGTGTATACACGCGATCTTTTTGGCAACGACTAAGCTTTTAAAAGCTGGCATAATATCTGGCTAATTTTATTTAAATTGTTGGTTTTAATGGGGTTCTGCGTCTCGCAGGCCCCGTTTTTACGTTATGATGATAGCTTTCCTTGCTCGCCCGATGATGGGCGGCTTTTCGTTTGGCGGTAGGTGGCCATGTTTTCTGTGTTGGCTAAATGGTGGCGGCAGGGCCTGTCTAAAGCTGTGATCACTGAGCCTGAGGTAGAAAAGGCGGATGATGACGTTTTGGAAAGCGAATTTGATGCCGAGTGGTATCTAACTGCCAACCCGGATGTTGCTGCTGAAGGGGCTGACCCTTGGGAGCATTATCAGCTTCATGGTAAGGCGGAAGGCCGTTTACCTTACCGTAACCGGGTGCTGGCTTGGGACCATGCGTTATGGCGCGGGGCTCATGCGGTCATACTGCCTAGGCTACAGCGCTTACTAGGTGATCCTCAGGCGAATACACCAGAGCAGCTGTCAGCGCGCTGGGCATTGGCTCGCTGGTATGCTTGGCGGGCAGAATGGCCAGCATTGCTTGATGTGTTAGTGCTTGAGGGTAAGCTGATTGCGCTTGACCACCCAGGGCCCGCTTTGCTGGTGATTGATATTGCCACTCGGCCCGCCGGTGCTAACGTTAGCGCCCGCCTTGTTAAGCAAGCGCTCACAGATTTACAGTCACGCTTCCCCCAGCACCCTGATACGCCGCTGGCGAGGGCCAATGCGCTTTGTTTAACGCCCGATAAGGATCTACAGCGGCTAGCGATTATCAACCAGCATTTTAAAGCGCAGGGGTTACAGCCTGTTGCATTGGTTGATGCCGCATTGCCGTTACATTTGGATAACCTTGCGGGTAGTTTAGAAGGCCAGCCATACAGTGCAGGGTTTACGCCTCACCATTCACCATTCACCACTCACTACGCTACGCTTCAGTGGCGCTATCTTCCGCGGTCGCGCACCACTTTCGGCGAAGGCTCACCCCGCGCGACAGGTTTAGCCACTCACCCCTCACCATTCACCATTGACCATTCACCATTGACCATTCACCATTCACCATTGACCATTGACCATTCACCATTCACCACCCATCCCTCACTCCCACTAATCACCGTAATCATTCCGCTATATAACGCGCAGCATACGGTGGCTACGGCATTGCGCAGTCTGTTTGCCCAGCAGTGCGTTCGGTTGGAAATCATTGTGGTAGATGATGCAAGCCAAGATGGTAGTGTTGACGTGGTAGAGCGGTGGCAGGCAAATGCCCCAGCGCATATTTCCCTGCGATTAATTCGGCATCGGGTTAACCAAGGCGCATATGCGGCCCGTAATACAGGGCTGGCGGTGGCATGCGGGGAGTTTATAACCACCCATGACAGTGATGACTGGTCGCACCCGCAAAAGTTAGCCCTTCAGTGTCAGGTATTGCGCAATAACGTTGGTTTGAAAGCCTGTATATCTTATTGGGTGCGGGTAACACCTGAGCTGCTGTTTCATCGCTGGCGGCTAGATGAGCATGGTTGGGTGTATCCCAATATGTCGTCGTTGATGTTCCGCCGAGAAATTCGGGATGCTTTGGGCTATTGGGATAACGTAAGCGTGAATGCGGATAGTGAGTATCGCCTGCGTATTGAAGCAGCTTACGGGGAAGAGAGCCTGCAAAACGTTTTGCCAGGTATGCCGCTTGCTTTTGGGCGTGCCGATGAGGGGTCGCTAAGTCAACACACACGGTCGCATTTGGCCAGCCAATTCGCGGGCATGCGCTTTTATTATATGCAGGCAGCACACCACTGGCATGGGCAGGCGGCAACCCTGGCCGAGCTATATGTGCCACAAACACCCGAAAGGCGCCTGTTCGTTGCGCCCCAGGCAATGCTAAGAAGCCCATCGCCTGCCGATATTTACCGCTCTGATTACGCAGCGGTAGTCGATTCATCACTATTTGATGCCGGGTGGTATTTAGAGCGCTATATCGATTTACAGCAGGTAGTGGTCGAACCGTTTAACCACTTTTGGGAAAGCGGAGCTCAGGAAGGGCGCGACCCAGGCCCCAATTTTTCGACTTCTGGCTACTTGCGCGCTCACCCTGAAGCGTTGGCATCGGGTAGGCACCCGGTAGCGCATTACCTTAGCCAGGTAGCCCGTGATGCACAGCAGGCACTACCCGTATGGGAAGGTGAGCGATCATTTGCAGGGCAGCCTACCGTATTGCTGTGTGGTCACCAGGCGGGAGCCACACTATTTGGGGCAGAACGCAGCTTACTGGACATATTAGATGCCATAGGCGAGCTGCGCTGGAACGTGGTGGTTACGCTGCCGGAAGCCCATAATGCGGATTACGAACAAGGCATTTTAAAACGATGCACGGCGCTGGCCATACTACCTTACGGCTGGTGGCAGGTAGGACGGGCCGCCAATGAAGATACCGTGGCGCATTTTCAGGCACTGCTTAAGCGCTATCACGTTCAAGCGGTGCACGGTAATACCGTAGTGCTTCAAGAGCCGTATGTGGCTGCGAGGCTTGAAGGGATCACCACGCTCATTCATGTACGTGAACTGCCCGCCTATGATACGGCGCTGTGTGATTTATTGGGAGCTACGGCAGGCGAGGTGGTAGCCCACGTACAGCAGCATGCCGATGTGATTATTGCCAATTCAAACTGCGTTGCTCAGGCGTTTTCTCAGGCGCCATCTGTCGATAAGACTCCACACCTTTGTGTGGTACCCAACACGATTGATATGGCGCCTTTGTTGGCCTTGCCCGGCGTGTCGTTTGCACCTAATGCCCCTGTGCGTGTGGGAATGCTCAGCAGTAACGTGGCTAAAAAAGGCATCGAGGATGCAGAAGCCATGGCCGCGCACTTGCAAACGCTGGCGCCCCAGGTAGAAGTAGTGCTTTTCGGGCCGTTAACGGCTGCCATCAATTCACTGCAACGCCGCCAGCTTCAGGGGGTGGCGCCAGGCAATATTACCTATGCCGGTTATGTGCAAACGCCGGCAGATGCCTTGGCGGGGCTGGATATAGTGGTGAACCTATCCCGCTTCCAAGAGTCTTTTGGACGCACTGTTTTAGAAGCGATGGCAGCGGGCAGGCCCGTGGTGGCCTACGACTGGGGCGCGTTAAGCGAGCTTGTTATGAACGGCAATACAGGCTTTTTAGTGCCTTACGCAGCCCCTTTGCAAGCCGCACAGCAGGTGGCCAGGTTGGCAAGCGCCCCAACGCTATGTTGTGAGATGGGCCAGGCAGGCAGGGCACGTGCCGAACGCGATTTTGGCGCCGCCAATTTGCGTAATGCCTTGGCAAATGCCTATCGATTTTCAAAAGTACCTGATTTCCAAAGTACTTGATTTCAAAAATACCTGAATTTAAAAATACATTATCGAACGGTTAGGAGTGTTTTTTGAAGCTTGCCATTGCTGCCATTGTTAAAAATGAAGCGGATAGTTTAGTTGAGTGGCTGGCGTTCCATCTTGCGGTTGGTGCCAGCCATTTTTTGATTGCTGATAACGAAAGTAATGACGGCACCTATGAACTACTGGAGCCGTTAGCGGCAAGCGGTCTGGTTACCCTGGTGTCCGTTCCCACGGTTGATGAGCCACCTCAGTTAACCGCTTATCAAAAGCTACTTAATAAATGCCCGAAGGATGTGGACCTGGTGGCGTTTATCGATGCCGATGAGTATTTGTTGCCGGGTTCTGAAGCCAGCGGAGCGGATCATACATTGCCTGGTTTATTGCCTTGGCTAGAGGAGCGGTTTGCTTCTGCCAAGGTGGGGGCATTGGCTTTGAATTGGGCCTGCTTTGGCTCCAATGATGCTAAATTTCGTGATGAGGGGCTGGTGGTTGAGCGCTTTACCAAGCGTGCCAAGCAAGCGTTTGGCCCTAACCATCACTTCAAAAGCGTGGTGAGGCCTACTTGGGTAGAGCGGTTTGCCAACCCGCATTACGCTTTGCTTAAACAAGGTGAGTACGTTAATGCCTTGGGACAACCTCTTGTGCCGCGCTTAGGAGAAAATAAGCAGCCGCGTATTGGGTTAAGTGAGCAGGTGGTATGGGAAGGCGCTCGTATCAACCACTACCTGGTAAAATCGGTGGAAGAGTTTGTATTGGGTAAGGCGAAGCGGGGGAGCGCGGCAACGCCGAACTATACAAAACAGCGCGAATACTTTGTGCGCCATGACCGTAACGATAGCGAATGCCTGATAGCCGCTGCATGGGCACCGGAAGTGCAGCAGCGCATTACGTGGCTGCAGCAGAAGATAACCGCGGCTGCCGAGCTTACCCCGGCACCTGAATCAGCAGGAGCATCGTTTGACTTAAAGCGTTGGCTTAAACGCAAGGTGAAGGCGTGGTCGTCTAGTAGTGCCGATGGCAAACCCATTGAGCGCTGGGCATTGGATTTTCCTTCACAGCAGCGAGGCTCGCGGTTCATGCCTTCTGGCCGTGTTGTGCAGGGTTGGCTATTGTTGCCCGCGCCGTTGGCTGAAATGCAGGCGCAAGTACGTATTGTCGCGGAATGGAAGGAGGCGTTTGAGCTTAGCCATCCATTAGAAATTGATCGACCTGACGTTATCGAAAACGTATTAGAAGAGAGTGCAGAGGCACATCCTCAGCGGCGCTGTGGCTTTCGTTTTACGGTGCCACCTCGGTTAAGCCAACTCACATTGTCATTAGCATTGGGGGACGAGCGCTGGTTGTTGCAGGAAGTGAATATCGACATCAGCGATGCAGCCACCGGCCAGTCGTTGAAAGTGATAGAGGGCAAGCAGGGCTGGCTGTTCTTGGATAACGATACCAATGGCAGCGTTGACCAGTTTATGGGCCGCATGCACTTGACCGAAAATGGCGCATCAGGTTGGAAAACGTATTTAACTCAAAGCGCTGAACTTGCGGCTTCAACACCTTGGGCACTACTGGTGGCGCCTTCTAAAGAGAGCGTGATGGGCAAGCGCTACCATCCACGTATGGAAGGTATGGGCGGGCCAATGCACCAGTTGCTGGCACTGCCCGAAGCAAGCGATGTGGTGTACCCCGTTGAGGCGTTAAAGGCGTTGGCAGATGGCGCTTTTATTCCAACGGATACGCACTGGACCCATAAAGGCGCAATGGTAGCGGCGGTTGTCTTGGCAGCGAAGCTAGGCGTGCCTGAAGCGGATTGTAAGGCGCTATTTGCACATGACACCTATCAGCTTAAAAATATGGGTGGGGACCTGGGTAACAAGCTATCGCCCAAGCAAACCGCAGATGTGGAAGTGCTTACATCGTTTAATCACAATCGCTATAAAACCTATGAAAATGGGCTGCCTAATTTTGGGCGCATTCTGGTGATTGAATATGCTGAGGCGCTGGTACCCGGAACCTGTCTGATATTTGGCTCTTCCTCCAGCTACTCGATGCTTAACTATTTAAGCCGTATTTTTGCCCGGTTGGTGTTTGTACATAGCGCAGGCAACCTGGACCCAGCTCTGGTGAAAGCCGTAGCACCTGATTATTTAGCTGCGCAAACCAACGCCCGCTTTGTCGTGCAGATACCGTCAGCCTCTCACAGTATCGAAGCGGTGATACAGCAAAAAAGCGCGTCACTTGATGATAAGGGCCTTCAGGCGGTAAGCGAAAAGCGTGTTGTCGCGTCGGACGATTATCTCCAGAAAATCGGGCTGTTGGCATGGGAAAAACTCTCCGTGCGCTTGTTTAATAACGGCTTTTAGAAACAGCTCTGAAGAACGGTTCTTATAAACAGCTCTGAAGAACGGTTCTTAAAAACGGTTCTTATAAACAGCCCTTATAAACGATTCTTATAAACAGCTTTGGTAACAGTTGCCTAGTAAATGGATGAACTGCGTAAGGTATTGAAATGAGGCAACAAGTAGTTGAAGGTTTAAGGAAAATAGTGACTTCTTTAGCGAGCTATCGATTACCTGCTTTTTGGCGACGCACATCAACCTCTCATGTGTTAGGCGCCCCTGCGCTTGAAGATGAGGCGGCGCTGGAAGTGGGCACGCTATGTGAGCTTGGCGGCCAAACGCCATGGCCAGGCTGGAATATGCTCGAACTAGACGGTTTAGGCCCTGATGCTCATGGTGCCGCTTCGCTTATGCTTTTTACCTCAGGGGGGGAACACGAGTTTTCGGTTTCACTTAGGCCTGGTAAAACGACCAAACGTTTGATCTGGGTGCCCTTTGGCGTTAAGCGTATTACGCTTTCTTTTCTAGCCTCAGAAGAAGCGCTTTCTGCTGTATCCGTCGAGTGGGTTTGGCTTACCCCTTGGTTTGCCCATGATCGCTTGGCGCGGCGTTTAATTAATAATCATGCACGCTACAAAGGCATGCAAACGCACCAGGTGGTGCGTTCACTGCATATTGAGTCAGTGGCGCAGGCCAAAGGGTGGCGCAATATTGGGCTTGCGGTATATGACGAAACCCATATCAAGCAGCATGTTAATGATGACTATACGCGCTGGATTAATACCACTGAGCTGGCGGCCAGTAGAGATCCCCATGAGTTGATGGCAGCGTTGCCTTCTACACCGCTGTTCTCCATTATCATGCCGGTGTTGCCCAGTGATCTTGAGCGAGGCACAACGGCCTTTGTTGATACCCTGAATTCGCTAAAAACTCAGAGCTACTTCTTCTGGGAAATCTTTATCGTCTTGTCGTTTGATATTACAGGCGAGCAGCGTCGCGAGTTAGAGAGCGTGATTCCTCTTTCAAGCCGCGTCAACTTGATTCATAGCCATCAAGCGCAGTTTGCGCAGCTGGATCACCAAGGGTTTGTAAATACCCAAGGTGATGGAGTAATGCGTATTAGCGTGGGCGATCAGCTGGCAGCAGAAGCCTTGTGCCAAATGGCCGAGGCCTGGAATGATTACCCGGATGCCCAGCTGATTTATTCCGATGAAGATAGCCTGAACAAGCGAGGCGCGCGTTGCCAGCCTGTATTCAAGCCTGCTTGGAATCCTGATTTATTACTAGCCACGAACTACATTGGACGCATGGCGGTTTACAAGCGCCGCTTGCTTTGGCAGTTCGAAGCAGACCAGCTAACCCTGCGTTCAGAGTTGCATGATGCACCTGCTCTGGATTATGCCCTCGCGCTTACTTTTTTAATGTGGCAAAGCACTTATGGCACGGCCTCTACGGTGCGTCATGTACCTTTCATGCTTTATCACCGTCATGGCAACGCGGCTAAACATATTAAGCAGGAAACCGCTGTCTCTTTGGTGAGTAAGGTACTCGCTCAGCATGTAGCAAGCCTTGATGCCCAAGTCTTCCCAGGGCTGCTGCCAACGTCGGTTCGTATAGAGTGGCCTATTCCCAGGCCTGAACCGTTGGTTAGCTTATTGGTGCCTACCCGCAATGGTGTACAGATATTACGCCCGTGTGTGGATGCCATTTTAGAGCGTACTCAGTATCGCCACTTTGAATTACTGATTCTGGATAACCAGAGCGACTGCCCCGAAACGCTAGCCTATATGGAAGAAGTTACTCAGCGTGACGAGCGTGTGCGCGTATTGCGTTGGGACGAGCCGTTCAACTACTCGGCAATTAACAATTTTGGGGCAAGCCAGGCCCATGGCAGCATTATTGGCTTGATCAATAACGATGTAGAGCCGATCAATGAAACGTGGTTAACCGAAATGGTAAGCCATGTTTGCCGTTCCGAGATTGGCTGCGTAGGTGCCAAGCTTTATTACCCCAACGGCATGCTACAGCACGGAGGGGTAATTCTGGGGTTAGGCGATGTAGCGGGCCATGCTCATCGTTTCTTCTCCCGTGACAGCGATGGCTATACTGGGCGTTTAAAGCTAACGCAGAACCTTTCCGCGGTGACGGCTGCGTGCCTGTTGCTGCGCAAAAGCGTATTCGACAATGTAGGCGGGTTAAACGAACACGACCTAACCATCGCCTATAACGATGTCGACTTGTGCTTGAAGGTGCGTGAAGCAGGCTATCGTAATTTATGGACGCCCCATGCTGAGCTTTATCATCACGAGTCTATCTCACGTGGGGCTGATGATACTCCTAAAAAACGCGCCCGTTGGCTAAGTGAAGTGGCCTATATGCGCCGTACATGGGCCAAGCAATTAGATAGCGATCCGGCTTATAATCCTAATTTAACATTAGTGCACGAAGATTTTTCGTTACGGTAAACAGCGTCGATTAGAGTACCCATGTTGAAACCTATAAAGAAAACGGCTGTACTCGGCTTTGTTGATAGGGTGTGTGAAAAGGCGGTAAGTGGTTGGAGTTTATCGCCGTATGTCATTGTTATGGTAAATGGTCAGGAACGTTTTCGTCTTGCTTGCAGCCGTTATCGTGAGGATGTCAAAACGGCAGGGCTATCGCTTTGTGGCAACGTAGGGTTTTATCAAAAATTAGTGCTGGCGCATGGGGATGTGGTGAGGGTCGTAACACAGCAAGGGGTACCGCTGCGGCATAGTCCTTGGCTTTTTAGGGACTCACAGCGAGGGGATTGGTTACCTATGACCTTGTCTCATCAGCACGCTGAGTACAATGCCGTCGCTGAACTTCCTAGCCAGTTATCGGTAGAAGGCTTTCAACCATTGTTTGGGCAGTCTGGGCGGCGTGTAGCGGGAGCGGTGCTTCAAGTCGCTAACCAAGCGCCGGTCGTGGTGCGTTTTGATGTGGACCACGCGGCTCATACTAATGTGATGCGGTTATATGACAAGATAATAAAACCACGCCAGCTTGCTGCGCCGCTACTATTAACAGCGCTTCCTCAGAAGGGCAGTATTTTACAAGTATTTGCCTATCAACAAGGTGTCACTCTGGATAAAATTGGCAATGGCTGGGAGGAGTGGGTGCCGATGGTTATGGCGCAGTTGCTCACTCTTCAACAAGCAGGCGTGGCAGAGCGAGGCTCTTTAAAGCGCCGGGCTAGCCGCCTTAGAAGCCTGTTATATAAATTATTTCCTTTGGTGTTTGCGCAAGCCTTAAGAGAAAATTTTAATAAGCGTGAATTAGCATTTCTTCTTTTGTTGGTGCGTATTACGGCCCGCTTGCCTCGCGTGTTGTCACATGGTGACCTGCATCGTAATAATGTACTTATCGATACCCAGCAGCGGCAGGTGGCTCTGATTGACTGGGACCGGTGGGGTTATCTTCCCTTAGGGTTTGACGCTGCGCTGCTATTGCGTGGCTTACCATGGCATGCAGTTGAGCCATTAGTAGGCAAAAATGTCGAGCAACAGTTAGGTGCTTTTGTATTTACCTATCTTTTTCAATGTTTAGACGTTGTGAACTTTGCGCGCTCTGAAGAGGCCGCTTTGCTGCGTACCCGTATTTATGAGTTATATAAACAGTTAAAACCGGATGCCGCTAAAAGCAAGTAGCCCGATGGCCTTATCAATATTCCACGTAGGGCTCCAGCCTGGCGCGGATGGAACGCGAGCGGTGCTGGGTTTCGATGGCCATGTAGCGCGTGGTAAGCGCTAGCGTACCCGCAGCGGCGGCCCGGCGCGGTAGCATTGCGCAGCGATGCCGGGGTTGGGTGGCAAAGCCAGGGCGGCTTGGCGCCGCCTCCCGCGGGTGCCTAATTTGCTCGTGCCTCGCAAAACGTTACCACGCGCTACGAGTGCTTAAACGCCGACGTAACGCAATGACATGTAGCGCGAGGTAAGCGCCAGCGCACCCGCGGGTGCCTAATTTGCTCGTGCCTCGCAAAACGTTACCACGCGCTACGAGTGCTTAAACGCCGACGTAACGCAATGCCATGTAGCGCGTGGTAAGCTCCAGCGCACCCGCGGGAGCATTGCGCAGCGATGCCGGGGTTGGGTGGCAAAGCCAGGGCGGCTGGCGCCGCCTCCCGCGGGTGCCTAATTTGCTCGTACCTCGCAAAACGTTACCACGCGCTACGAGTGCTTAAACGCCGACGTAACGCAATGCCATGTAGCGCGTGGTAAGCGCCAGCGCACCCGCGGGAGCATTGCGCAGCGATGCCGGGGTTGGGTGGCGCGGTACAAAAAATATTATCGCTGAGGGGTGAAGTGGTGAGGTGTAAAGTGAGGCATAAGTTTGAGCAGTGAGACACTCTGGGTAGTGCTCAGCGATGGCGGGCAACCAACGGAAGATATCTACTTTCTGGAATCTGCTGCCCCTGAGCTACGCCGCCAGGGGGTAACGATTGAACGCGTTGCCGCTTCACGTTCTTTTGGCGCTGCTTGGCTGCATGGCCGAACGTTTCTACGTCAATATTCAGGCGCCAATCTACTGCTTTGCCGCTCTTTGTCTCGCGCTTGGCTACGCTGGTTGGAGCATCATCGTAATGCTTTTGGTTACATTGCCTATTTAATCGATGATGATATTGCCGCTGCAGCCCTCGACACAACCTTGCCCAATGCATATCGTCAGCGCATGGCGCGGATTGCGCATCTCCAGCCACGCTTGCTGGCGCTTAGTGATGAAGTGGTGGCATGTAGCGAAAAGCTTGCTCAGCGTTTTTATGCTCGTCATCCTCATGTCTCAGTATTAACGCCGCCGTTAATTGCCTCCTTGCCAGCCCTGGAGCATTTTATACAGCCGCCCTCAGCACAGGCGCCGTGGCAGATTGGTTTTCACGGTACGCGGGCTCACCTTAATGATCTGCTGTATATAGCGCCAGCACTCTGGGCCCTCCAGCAGGGGCGAAAGGATACTCAGCTTGAAGTTATGCTGGGCAAACATACGCCTAAACAGCTTGCTGAATTACCTCGGATCAAAACGCCAGCTCCGCTACCATGGCATGCGTTTCGCCGCTACCAGGCTAGCCGCCAACTGCACATTGGCGTGGCGCCACTTTTAGAAACCCGGTTCAACCAGGGTAAGTCATTTATTAAGTTTCTGGATATTACTGCAATGGGGGGCGTGGGCATTTACTCAAACCGCTACCCTTATACAGAGATAGTTCGCCACGGTGAAAACGGGTTATTAGTAGAAGACTCGCCCCAGGCATGGCAGGCTGGTTTGCAACAGCTACTAAATAATCCGCAAGCTACTGCGGCTATGGCACGCCAGGCTGCTAGTGATGCATTGAAAATAGGCGATCCGCACATCGCGCTGACCTTTTGGCAATCCAAAAAACGTTGCCGCTGAATTTTATATGTTGTTCTGAACCATCTTTTGAGTAGGTAAAGAGTTTCCAAGGGAGTGAAATGTATGGATGCCATTGTAAAAGCCTTTTTTGATGAAAAGCCGAACGCCAACGTCGCTAAAGAGCGCGTGGCTTTCGGCACGTCAGGCCACCGTGGCCGCGCCACCGAGCGCACGTTTAACGCATTCCATATCTACGCCATCACTCAGGCCGTGGTGGATTACCGTGTTGAGGCAGGCTACCAAGGGCCGCTATTTTTAGGCTTTGATACCCACGCTCTTTCCAAACCAGCCTGGGAGTGCGCGCTGCAAGTGTTGGCCGCTAACCAAGTGCCGGTATTGGTTGAAAAAGATCACGGCTATACCGCCACACCCTTGGTTAGCCATGCCATTTTGCAGCACAACGCTTCAAATCAGGCATTAGCCGATGGTTTGATCATTACGCCTTCGCATAATCCGCCTGAAGATGGCGGCATTAAGTACAATCCTTCTCACGGTGGCCCGGCAGATACAGAAGCCACATCGTGGATAGAGCTACGTGCCAATGCCTATCTTCTACGTGAGCTTGGCGATGTGTCGCTGGTTTCCGTGGAAGAAGCGCTTGCTCACGCTCAGGAGTACGATTTTACCGCGCAGTACGTAGCACAGCTGGGCGACGTCGTGGATATGGCGGCCATTCAAAATGCCAACCTGGCGCTAGGCGTTGACCCTATGGGCGGTACCGCATTGCCGGTATGGCAGGCGGTTGCTGCCCGCTACCATCTGAACCTTGAGGTGGTGAATACCACGGTTGACCCGGAATTTGCGTTTATGCCACCCGATCACGACGGCAAGATCCGTATGGACTGCTCAAGCTCGGCGGCGATGGCGAATCTGCTGAATATCAAGGACCGCTTTGATGTGGCGTTTGGCAACGACCCGGATGCCGACCGCCACGGCATTGTCGATACCAACGGCCTGATGAACCCCAACCACTTTCTGGCTGTGTGTATCGACTACCTGATTACTCATCGGCCTGAGTGGGCGGCGTCGCTTAAAATCGGTAAAACGCTGGTGTCCTCCTCGATGATCGACCGCGTTGTGGCGTCTCATCAGCGTGAGCTTTATGAAGTGCCGGTTGGCTTTAAGTGGTTTGTGGATGGCCTGCACCAAGGCTGGCTGGCATTCGGCGGTGAAGAGAGCGCCGGAGCCAGCTTGTTAACGCGTGATGGCAAAGCGTGGTCCACTGATAAAGACGGCATTGCGTTGTGCTTACTGGCCGCGGAAATTCTGGCGGTGACGGGTAAAACCCCTAGCGAGTATTACCGCGAGCTAACTCAGCGCTTTGGCGAGCCTTTCTACAAGCGCGTAGATACTGCCTGCACAGCGGAAGAGAAAGCCACGTTCAAAAAGCTGGATAGCGAAAGCGTAACGGCTCAGGAGCTGGCCGGCGATGCGATCACTGCCGTACTGGTTGCCGCGCCGGGTAACAATGCCAGCATTGGCGGTATTAAAGTGACCACCGAAAACGGCTGGTTTGCCGCACGCCCCAGCGGCACGGAATCGCTTTATAAAGTGTATGCCGAAAGCTTTAAAGGCCCCGAGCATCTGGAAGAATTAATTGAAAGCGCTACCGCCTTGCTCGCCGAAGTATTGAAAGGGTAGGGCAATCGGTTTTGGTGCCCAAGGCCAGAGCGGCTGGCGCCGCCCCCCGCGGGTGCCTAATTTGCTCGTTCCTCGCAAAACGTTACCACGCGCTACGGTGATTACTTGGCTCTAATTCGGCGAGATAAAAATGTAGCGCGGCGTAAGCGTCAGCGCACCCGCGGGAACATCGCGAAGCGATGTCGGGGTTGGTGCCAAGGCCAGAGCCGCGGGGGCCTACTTTGCTCGTTCCTCGCAAAACGTTACCACGCGCTACGGTGATTACCTGGCTCTAATTCGGCGAGATAAAAATGTAGCGCGGCGTAAGCGTCAGCGCACCCGCGGGAACATCGCGAAGCGATGTCGGGGTTGGTGCCAAGGCCAGAGCCGCGGGTGCCTAATTTGCTCGTTCCTCGCAAAAACGTTACCACGCGCTACGGTGATTACCTGGCTTTAATTCGGCGAGATAAAAATGTAGCGCGGTGTAAGCGTTAGCGCACCCGCGGGAGCAGCGCGAAGCGGTGCCGGGTTCGGTGCCAAGGCCAAGGCGGCTGGCGTCATAGCGCAATGCTGGCAATGCCCGTTTACTTTTAACATTTAGCATCGTATAGGAGCTATAATTTATCCTATTGTAAGTTAACGGATTAGCGATCTAAAAAATCGAACTGGCTCTGTATTTGCGTTACCAAAAGCGGGTTCATTGATAGAAACGATGTTTCAAGGATGAAATCATGAATGTATCAAAGCTTTCACGCTCCCCGCGTGCTTATACGCCGGTAACGGCACTGGATGCCCATGCCGAGCAATTACAGGCGCAATCCTTAAGCGATCTTTTAGGTGGCGACACATTATCCGCCCAGCAGCGCGCAAGTGATTTGGCCTTTACCTTTGGCTCGCTTCACGTCGATTTCAGCAAACAACGTATTACCCCTCATACGCTAAAGCTTTTAAGTGACTGGGCACGTAGCTGCGGGGTTGAAACAAAACGCACGGCCTTGTTTGCCGGTGAAAACGTCAATACCTCTGAGCGGCGGGCTGCGCTGCATATGGCAGCGCGCTGGCCAAGCACTAAAAAGCCGCCTAGCGGTATGGAGTCAGCCGCTGCCTTCTGCCAGCAACAACAGGCTCGTTTGGCTGAGATGGTAGCCCGCGTACATGAAGGCCAGTGGTTTGGCGCAACCGGCCAAACCATCACCGATGTGGTGCATATTGGCGTGGGTGGCTCAGATTTAGGGCCAAAATTGATCAGCGAGGCCTTGGCTGACCGCCCAAGCCATGAAAAGGCAAGCGTTCATTATGTTTCCACTATGGATGGTGCACAGTTATTGCCTTTAATGGAGCGCTTGAATCCTGCCACCACGCTTCTGGTATTAGCCTCAAAATCGTTTACCACCGCCGATACCCAGTTCAACGTGCGTACGGCACTCGCTTGGCTAAGTGAGGCATTGGAAATAGATGTACCCACGGTTTGTCGCTATCAATTAGTGGGTGTGTCGTCCAAACCTGAAAAGATGACGGATTTTGGCATTCCTGAGGCGCACCAACTGGTATTTAAAGACTGGATTGGTGGCCGCTTCTCGCTTTGGTCACCCATTGGGGTCAGTGTGGCCATGCAGCTGGGTATGGAGGCGTTTAATGCGCTGCTGGCCGGTGCCCATGCCATGGACCAACACTTTTTAGACGCCCCGCTTGAAGAGAATTTACCCGCTTTGATGGCGCTGGTCGGTGCCTGGAACTGCCAGTTTTTGAATATTCCGACCCATGCGGTACTGCCTTACGATGGCCGGTTGAAGAGTCTATCGGCGTACTTGCAGCAGCTCGAAATGGAGTCCAATGGTAAAAGCGTGGGCTTGGATGGCCGCTCGGTTAATCATGCTACATGCCCGATAATATGGGGCGATGTGGGGCCTAACGCGCAGCACGCGTTTTATCAGTTGCTGCATCAGGGTGGGCATACCGTTAGTGCTGACTTTGTCGCTGTTGCCAAACGCGATGTAGCGGCAGCCGATGACGTAAGCAGTTCGTTATGCGCTCAGGAGCAGCTGACGCTTGCCAATTGCCTGGCTCAATCGCAGCTTTTTGCGCTGGGCGATGATGCCATTCCCGCTTCGCTACGCGGCCATATGGCGCAAGGCTATCGGGGTAATCATCCCAATTCGCTACTCTTGCTGAAAGAGTTGAATGCCTGGGGTATTGGCGCGCTATTAGCGCTTTATGAGCACAAGGTATTTGTGCAGTCGGTGCTTTGGAATCTTAACCCCTTCGATCAACCGGGGGTTGAGCTTGGCAAGCAATTGGCCACTGGCCTTTATGAAATGCTTGCAGGCGAAACACTTGCCCATAACAATGTAAAAGACCCGAGTACAGAACAGCTGCTGTTTAAAATTAACGAGTGGCGCCAGTAACGTAACGAAATAAGGAAGTAAGTAATGACCCAGGTGCGCAAGGCGATTATTCCAGTAGCCGGTTTTGGTACGCGGTTGTTGCCGATTAGTAAGGCAATTCCCAAAGAAATGGTACCCGTTGTTGACCGTCCGTTAATCCAGCATGTGGTAGAGGAAGCGCTGGCGGCCGGTATTAATGAAATTGTGTTGGTGACTCGTTCGGGTAAATCGGCTATTGAAGATCACTTTGATGCCCATGCAGAGCTTGAAGATGCGCTTGCCAGTAAAGGCAAAGATGCCTTGCTGGCAACGCTTGCGGCCATTGCTCCGCCAGAGCTTAAAATTACCAGCGTACGCCAGCCCAATGCCCAAGGCCTGGGCCATGCGGTGTTCTGCGCCGCCCATTTGTTGGGTAAAGATGAGCCGTTTGCTGTTATCCTGCCGGACGTTCTCGTTAAGCCCCAGGCGAATAGCAATACCTGTGACCTGGGCCGCATGGTTGAGCTTTGGGATGCCAGCAACGCCGCACAAATCATGGTGGAAGCGGTTCCACAGGAAGAAGTCTATCGTTATGGTATTGTTGACTGTGACGAACCCAGTGCTGGTGAAAGCGCGGACATGCGCGGCGTGGTCGAAAAACCCAAGCCTGAAGAAGCGCCTTCGCGGCTGTCGGTGATTGGTCGCTATATTCTGCCCTACCGGATTATGGAGCTTTTACGTGACCAGCCGCCCGGTGCCGGTAATGAAATCCAGTTAACCGATGCGATTGACCGCCTAATGCAGGAAGGCCAGCAGGTTCAGGCATTCCGTATGCAGGGGCGTACCTTTGACTGTGGCCATATTGAAGGCTGGCTGCAGGCGAATAATACTCTGGCGCGTGAAGCAGGGTATAACCTGTAAGCACCGGATGCTTATACTTCAATAGAAAACCGCCTATATAGGGCGGTTTTTGCGTTTTTCAGCCACCATTTTTTATAAGGGCCGTTATGGAGAGTTTACTTACGCAGGTGCTGGGCATTGCCCGTGAAGCGGGTAGCGCTATTTTAAAAGTGTATGCTCAGGATTTTAAGGTGGAAATCAAATCCGACCACAGCCCGGTAACGGCGGCTGATAAAGCGGCCAACCAGGTGATTTTAAACGGTCTCAATGTTCTTGAAGAGAAGATCCCTATTCTGTCTGAGGAAGGGGGTGAGTATTTTGTAGGCGCCGATGCAAAAGGGCGTTATTGGCTAATCGACCCGCTGGATGGCACAAAGGAGTTTGTTAAGCGCAACGATGAGTTCACGGTTAATATCGCATTGATTGAGCACGGCAAACCTGTATTAGGGGTGGTGCTGGCGCCGGTATTTAACGTGGCCTATATCGCAGCCACGGGGGTGGGGGCATTCAAGATTGATGAACATGGGCAGCAAACCCCTATTCGCGTTTCTGGTAAGCCGGGCGAAGGCCAGAAATGGCGTGTGATGGGCAGCCGCTCTCACGCACATCCTCACCTTGAGCGTTGGTTGAAACAGTTAGGCCCGCATGAGACACGCCCTATGGGCAGCTCGTTAAAATTCGGCATCATCGCCGAAGGTAGCGCCGATGTGTATCCCCGTTTAGGCCCCACCAGCCTATGGGATACCGCCGCCGCTCAAACGGTCGTTGAACAGGCGGGTGGGCGTGTGGTGACCTTAGATGGAACGCCCTTAAGTTACGCGACCCCTGCGCAAATCCTCAATCCCGATTTTGTTGTTTGGGGTTATTAAGCGTAGAGCGAAGCGGTGACAGGGTTGGGTGCCAAAGCCTGGGCGGCTGGCGCCGCCTCCCGCGGGTGCCTTATGCTCGTTCCTCACATGCGTTACCACGCGCTACGGTTGTTGCCGGATTCCAATTTGGCGTGATACCCATGTAGCGCGGCGTAAGCGTCAGCGCACCCGCGGGAGCATCGCGAAGCGGTGCCGGGTTTGGGTGCCAAAGCCTAAGCGGCTGGCGCCGCCTCTCGCGGGTGCCTTATGCTCGTTCCTCGCATTCGTTACCGCGCGCTACGGTTGTTGCCGGTTTCAAATTTGGTACGATAAAGGTGCTTGCCACATTTCAACCTGATGCGAAATACATGTAGCGCGGCGTAAGCGTCAGCGCACCCGCGGAAGCATCGCGAAGCGGTGCTGGGTTTGGGTGCCAAAGCCTAGGCGGCTGGCGCCGCCTCTCGCGGGTGCCTTATGCTCGTTCCTCGCATTCGTTACCACGCGCTACGTTTGTTGCCGGTTTCAAATTTGGCACGATAAAGGTGCTTGCCACATTTCAACCTGATGCGAAATACATGTAGCGCGGCGTAAGCGTCAGCGCACCCGCGGGAGCATCGCGAAGCGGTGCCGGGTTTGGGTGCCAAAGCCTAGGCGGCTGGCGCCGCCGCTGCGGGTGCCTAATTTGATCGTCCCTCGCAAAACGTTACCACGCTCTACGTTGTTGTCGGTTCCCAATTTGGCACGATAAAGGTGCTTGCCACATTTCAATCTGATGCGAAATACATGTAGCGCGGCGTAAGCGTCAGCGCACCCGCGAGAGCATCGCGAAGCGGTGCCGGGGTTAGGTGCCAAGTCAGGGCGGCTGGCGCCGCCTCCCGCGGGTGCCTAATTTGCTCGTCCCTCGCAAAACGTTACCACGCGCTACGGTGGTTGCCTGGCTCTAATACGGTGGGAGATAAGTGTAGCGCGGCGTAAGCGTCAGCGCACCCGCGGGAGCATCGCGAAGCGGTGTCGGGTTTGGGTGCCAAAGCCTAGGCGGCTGGCGCCGCCTCTCGCGGGTGCCTTATGCTCGTTCCTCGCATTCGTTACCACGCGCTACGTTGTTGCCGGTTCCCAATTTGGCACGATAAAGGTGCTTGCCACATTTCAACCTGATGCGAGATACATGTAGCGCGGCGTAAGCGTCAGCGCACCCGCGGGAGCATCGCGAAGCGGTGCTGGGTGGCAGGCCAGTGCCTATTCCCAATTCATTTCGGCAACGTCGGGAATACGTTGTGAGCCCCAGTCGCTTTCGTACCATCCTTTCTCTACGCATTGATGAAAACTTGACCACTCCCAATCGCGCGGTGCTGTGGCCCAGCCGTGTTTCACTGGGTTGTAGTGAATGTAATCCATATGCCGCTGCCAATCGTGTTCATCACGGATCACGTGCTCCCAGAAGCCGCGTTGCCAAGCGCCTGAGCTTTTATTGGGAAACTGGAATTCATTCGATGCGTATTTTTTGATATCTCTCCAGCGTGATGAGTAATCCGTATCACCTTCCGGCAGAACCCAGAGGCAGTGAAGATGATCGGGAAGTAGTACAAATGCGTCCATTACAAAAGGCCGTTCGTGGCGCACTCGTCGAAAAGCTCTCCCAAGGGCGTTTATATTGAGTTGATCGGCGAGAAACGGCTGGCGCGAATGAGTCACGACAGTAAAGAAATAGGTGCCTCCAGGCACGTATGCTCGCCGATAGGTTGCCATTGCAGCCTTCCTTCAAAAAAATATTTATAAATATTACGAAGTAAGGTTAATGATTTGAGGAGTGTATTTCATCTTTGTGGCGATCGTATTTAAGTCAGGACACCGTTGCGGGTGCGCTAACGCTTACACCGCACTACACGTTCGTTGCATGTATTAAATGTAGTGCGTAAGAAACCTTGGGCGCATCGACTACAGCGCCTGACGACTCTGGCCAGGCGCGAAAGGAGGGGCAAAAAATGCTTAACGATGAAACTGCTGTTCGCGTTCGGGCTGCCATAAGATGGCATCAATGCGAAGGCGTGCTTCAGCATTGTTAGGCAGCGGCCAGTCGATAATATCGCCTACTTTAAGGCCGATAAGGCCAGCGCCAATCGGGGCCATCACTGAGATGCCGTCTTCCACCGTGCTTAGCGCATGGGGGTAAACCAATGTGCGTACCATTTGGCGCCCGCGGGTTAAATCGGTGAAGCGAATTTGGCTATTCATGCTGACCACGTTGTCAGGAATATCCTTGGGATCAATCACTTCCCCGCGGGCTAACTCTTCCTCGAGCAGCGTGGCTACGGCAAGCTCTTTATCGCTTGCGTTATCAATCAAGCGCTGCAAGCGTTCTGCATCAAGACGGTTAATAATAATGGGAGGACGCTGCCCCATGGTTACTCTCCTTAGAAAGCAATGAAATCAATCGTGTACTTCAATTAAACAGTAAATAAACGATTTTTGTACCTATCAATAAAAACAGCCCTCCCCGAAAAGGGAGGACTGTTCGCCAGTGCCAGTGTAAGCGATCTAGCAGAGGAAGGCGATCACATTACTCCTTGCTCTATCATGGCATCTGCGACCTTTCTGAACCCGGCAATATTGGCGCCCAGTACCAGGTTGGTGGGGTCGCCGAACTCTTCTGCCGTGGTGGAGCACTGCTGGTAAATATTGGCCATTATCTCTTTAAGCTTCTGGTCAACTTTTTCAAGCGGCCACTGTTCCATACTGCTGTTTTGCGCCATTTCCAGCTGACTGGTCGCTACGCCGCCAGCGTTAGCAGCTTTACCCGGGCCGTAGGCAATCTTGGCCGCCAGGAAGCAGTCAACAGCCTCGGTGGTGGAGGGCATATTGGCGCCTTCGCTTACACAGTTAACCCCGTTGGCGAGTAGCGTTTTGGCATCGAGCTCGGTTAATTCGTTTTGCGTGGCGCTGGGGAAGGCAGCGTCCGCTTTGATGTGCCAAACCGCATGACCACCTTGCGGGTAATCCCGCGCGCTAATGTAGTGGGCGTCAGGACGTTCGCTTAGGTACTCTTCAAGCGATACACGCTTTACTTCTTTGAGCTGCTTAAGAAGCTCAAGATCGATACCGTTGGGGTCGTGAATCGTGCCGCGAGAGTCGCTACAGGTAATGGGGGTGGCGCCCAGTTCATAAAGCTTTTCAATAGTGTAAATGGCCACGTTACCCGCGCCGGATACCAGGCAGGCTTTACCTTCAAGGCTTTCGCCACGGTCGGCCAGCATGTTTTGCGCGAAGTAAACTGCGCCATAACCAGTGGCTTCTTTACGGCCCAGAGAGCCGCCCCAGTTCAAGCCCTTGCCGGTTAATACGCCTTCATAGCGACCGGTGAGGCGTTTGTATTGCCCGTACATATAGCCAATTTCGCGCGCGCCAACGCCGATATCACCCGCCGGCACATCGCGAGTAGGGCCGATATGACGGTAAAGTTCCGACATGAAGGCCTGGCAGAAACGCATGATTTCGTTGTCTGATTTGCCCTTCGGGTCAAAGTCAGAACCGCCTTTGCCGCCGCCAATAGGCAAGCCGGTTAAGGCGTTTTTAAAGATTTGTTCAAAACCTAGAAACTTGATAGTGCCTGCCGTTACGCTTGGGTGAAAGCGTAAGCCGCCTTTATACGGGCCAAGTGCTGAGTTGAACTGAATGCGGTAGCCTTTATTCACCCGTACTTGTCCTGAGTCATCTAGCCAGCAAACGCGGAACATGATCTGGCGTTCGGGTTCTACCATCCGCTCAATAATGCTGTGCTTAAGATAGTGCGGCTGGCGCTCAAACAGCGGACGCAGGCATTCCAGCACTTCTTCGGCGGCTTGGTAAAATTCAACTTGAGCAGGGCTGCTAAGCTTTAAACGGGTCAGCGTATCGTGAACATAAGGCATGAAAAAGTACCATTTAATAGGGATTAAAAACGTTGTTAGCTGGCCAGCTCTTTCAAGTATTAAACGGCTGATGCTCTTTTTTGCATACCCTATGTCGTTTCGGAATGAGTAAAAAAATATAAAAATTTAGACTAAAGTTGAAAGATTTTCGCTCGAAACTATTTTATTAGTATTTTCTAACTAACAGTAATTAAACGATTTTGGCTGTTGATGCAGAATTGTTGGTGTATAGCGCTAAAGGGGTGACTACCACAGGCGGGCTGATGCTGCGCTGCGGCCGTGCCATCCAACTCTGACACCGCTTTGCGCTGCTCCCGCGCCGGGCCGCCGCTGCGGGTGCGCTAACGCTTACACCGCGCTACATTTGAAAAGTGCCATATTTGATAGGGGCGTGAATCGTTGCGCGTGGTAACAAATCTTGCGAGGTACGAGCAAATGCGGCACCCGCGAATGGCGGCTGCCAAGCCGCCCGGGCCGTGCCATCCAACCCTGGCACCGCTTCGCGCTGCACCCGCGCCGGGCCGCCGCTGCGGGTGCGCTGACGCTTACACCGCGCTACATTTGAACAGTGCCCATATTTGATAGGGGCGCGAATCGTCGCGCGTGGTAACAAAGGCGAGGGACGAGCAAATGCGGCACCCGCGGATGGCGGCTGCCAAGCCGCCCGGGCCGTGCCACCCAACTCTGGCACCGCTTCGCGCTGCTCCCGCGGGTGCGCTGACGCTTACACCGCGCTACATTTGAACGGTGCCATGTTTGATAGGGGCGTGAATCGTCGCGCGTGGTAACAAATCTTGCGAGGTACGAGCAAATGCGGCATCCGCGGATGGCGGCTGCCAAGCTCTCCGGCCGTGCCATCCAACCCCAGCACCGCTTCGCGCTGCACCCGCGCCGGGCCGCCGCTGCGGGTGCGCTAACGCTTACACCGCGCTACATTTGAACGGTGCCATGTTTGATAGGGGCGTGAATCGTCGCGCGTGGTAACAAATCTTGCGAGGTACGAGCAAATGCGGCACCCGCGAATGGCGGCTGCCAAACCGCTCCGGCCTTGCCATCCAACCCTGGCACCGCTTCGCGCTGCTCCCGCGCCGGGCCGCCGCTGCGGGTGCGCTGACGCTTACGCCGCGCTACATTTGAACAGTGCCATATTTGATAGGGGCGTGAATCGTCGCGCGTGGTAACAAATCTTGCGAGGTACGAGCAAATACGGCACCCGCGAATGGCGGCTGCCAAGCCGCCTGGGCCGTGCCACCCAATCCTGGCACCGCTTCGCGCTGCACCCGCGCCGGGCCGCCGCTGCGGGTGCGCTGACGCTTACGCCGCGCTACATTTGAACAGTGCCATATTTGGTAGGGGCGCGAATCGTCGCGTGGGTAACGAAAGCGAGGTAGGCGCATCCGCGGCAGTGTTTGAGCCATCAATGCTGGAGGGTGTTAGTGAATAACAAGGCGGCATTGGGCCGCCTTAGCTTGAATTGGAATTAAACGGGCAATACCGCGCCATCGGTACGCGGCTCGGTGCCGCCTTGAAGCACGTCATTTTCGACGTTGCGTAGAATGATTTGTCCGCGGCCAAAGGTGAGGGCATCGGTGCATCGGACAATATGATGGCCACGCCGCTCAAGCGCTTGGGCGATATGGTCGGGGAAGCCGGGTTCTACCTCAACGGTTTTACCTGCTACCCATTTCCAGCGTGGTAGATCCAATGCAGCCTGTGGGTTGAGTTTATCTGCCAGCATACTGGCGACTACCTGTACGTGGCCTTGCGGCTGCATATATCCACCCATTACCCCGAAGGGGCCAACTGCTTGGTTATTCTTGGTAATAAAGCCGGGAATAATCGTGTGGTAAGTGCGCTTTCCGGGGCGCAGCACGTTGGCGTGTTGTTCATCAAGCGAGAAAGACCAGCCTCGGTTTTGTAGGCTGATTCCCGTGCCGGGTACCACGATGCCCGAGCCAAACCCTTCAAAATTGCTTTGGATGAAAGACACCATATTGCCTTCATCATCGGCGGTTGCCAGATAAACCGTTCCGCCCAGTAGCGGGTTACCATGCAGCGGATCAATCGCTTGTTCGCCAATAAGGGCGGCGCGCTGCTCTAGATAGCGTGGGGCGAGCAGTTGATCGACGCTGTGCGTCATATCGGTGTGCTCGGTGATATAACGTAGGCCATCCACATAGCCAAGTTTGGTGGCTTCGATGCGTCGATGTAGCGTTTCCACCGGGTCGTGGGGCTCATCGCCAAGCGCTTCTAAAATACCGAGCGCCTGCAAGGCGATCAAACCACTGCCGTTGGGTGGGATTTCCCAGATATCGTGACCTTGATAACGGACGTTGATCGGATCGACCCATTCGGGGCTGAAGGCCGCAAGGTCTTCCTTACGCAGAAAACCACCATGCTCACGCGAGAAGGCATCCATGGCGTCGGCTAGCTCGCCTTGGTAGAACGCCTTGGCACCGCTTTGGGCAATGGCGCGAAGCGTTTTGGCCATATCCGGCGAGCGCCAGATGTCACCCGCCTTGGGGGCGTGACCTTCTGGGGCAAAGTGTTCAAACCAGGGCGCAAACTCTGAGCTGTCGTACTGTTTGTAGCGGGTGTAGGCTTTTTGCCACAGCTGGCTCACCACGGGCGAAACCGCGAAGCCCTCTTCGGCAAGCGTAATCGCAGGGGCTAGCAACGTGGGCAGGGGTAGTTTGCCAAAGCGCTCGGAAAGTGTGGCCCAGGCAGCCGGGGCGCCCGGCACGGTAACGGGGATTAATCCGTGCGCGGGCATTTCTTCATGGCCAAGGGCACGCAGTGCATCCCCGCTAATACCCATCGGGGCTCTGCCGCTGGCATTTAAACCGTGCAGCTTATCGCTTACCCATACCAGGGCAAACGCATCGCTACCGATACCATTAGAGGTAGGCTCAACGACGGTAAGTGCTGCCGCTGTGGCAATGGCGGCATCAATTGCATTGCCACCCTGGCGCAATATATCTGCGCCCACCTGAGCCGCCAGTGATTGGGAGGTGGCCACCATGCCGCGTTTGCCAAAAGTGACCATACGCCGAGACGCGGTAGGGTAGTAGTGAGGGTCGAGGTTCATGAGAGAGCATCCTTATGCCTGGGGTGCGCCTGGCAGGCCAATGTTTATGGCTCAACATTAGCAGGATAAGCTTATAAACGTCTTTTGATACTTAGGCTAAGCAAGCGTGCGTTTGCTTAGATGACACGAAGAATTATGCTCACCACTCACCACTCACCACTCACCACTCACCACTCACCACTCACGGCTTACGCAACTGATCCAGAGGCACATTAAGATGTTGAGGCCGCTGGAGTACGTTTAGCAGCACAATAGCGCGCTCTTCCCCCTTGCTGTGCTCAAATATGGCTTCGAGGTCCTTAAAAGGGCCTTCGGTAATGGTGACTTTCTCACCCGCGCAGAAGTAGGTGTGGCTGCCTTCTTGGCGGTGGGGCTGGGCGCGAAGCGCTTCTACTAGTGCACTGGGGACGCTTACGGGGGTATTGCCAAAGGTGAGCAGGCGCAGCACGCCCCGCGTCGAGCGAATGGGCCGCCAATTGCTCACTACTTGGTCAAGGCGAATAAACAGATAGTAGGGGAACAGAGGCTCGGTCACGGTGGCAAGCTTGCCCTGGCGCCTGCGTTTAACGTCCAGCACCGGGTGAAACACCTCATAACCTTGGTTAGTGAGGTGCTCGGCGGCGCGAAAAGATTCGCTGCCTTTACACTGAATGACGTACCAGCTGGCGTGGGCGTCTTCTTCGCGGTGGCAGGGCTCTGTAGCATTCTGCTCTGTATTACTGAGTTCCATATCGTCAGCTTTTGGCTTCGGCAAGCAGTGCGGCAAGGGCATCTAACGTTTGGTCAATATGGGCCTGAGTGTGAGCATAGGAGAGGAAGAACCGCAGCCGGGCGCTCTTTTCAGGCACGGCCGGATGCAGGATCGGCTGAACATTGATGTGGTATTGCTCCAGCAGCGTATGGGAAAGATGCGCCGCCAGGGGCGAGCTGCCTACAATAATGGGCACTACGGCAGCACCAATGCTATGGCCGGTATCCATGCCGTGCTTTTTAGCTTGCTGCAGGAAGTAGCGGGAAATCGTGTGGAGTTTTTCTACCCGCTCTGGCTCCTGTTGCATTAGCTCAAGCACTTTGATGGATGGCGCTGCCACTTGGGCAGGCATTCCCACGCTGTATAAAAAGCCGGGTGCAAAGTAGCGCAGCGTTTCTACCAGGGCTTTATTGCCCGCAATGTAGCCACCGCAACCAGAGAGCGTTTTGCTCATGGTGCCCATCCAGATATCGACATCACGCGGGTCGATGGCAAAGTACTCGTGAAGCCCTAAACCGTTATCGCCCATAACGCCAAAAGAGTGCGCTTCGTCGACCATCAGCCATACCTGGTGGCGCTTTTTAAGCTCGATAAAGCGCGGCAGGTCAGGGATGTCGCCATCCATGCTGTAAAGCCCTTCGATGACCACAATCACACGTTCAAACTGATGGCGATGGCGGCTAAGCAGCGCATCAAGCGCGTCGGGGTCGTTATGCGCAAACGACATCCGCTTGGCACCGGAAAGCTGCGCGCCGACCAATGAGCTGTTGTGAATATACTCATCGTGGAGCACGAGATCTTTAGGTCCTAGCAGGTAGCCAAGCGTTGAAACGTTAGTGGCATGCCCGCTAACAAACGCAACCGCATCATCGACCTGGTACGCCTTGGCGATGGCCTGTTCAAGCTCATGGTGAATCGGTCGTTCACCCGAGACTACCCGGCTGGCGGATACCGACGTGCCATAGCGAGCCACGGCATCGCTGGCTGCCTGGTTAACGCGTGGGTCGCCCGAATAGCCAAGGTAGTTGTAGCTGGCGAAGTTGATGCAGGGCTGCCCTTGAATAACGCTGGTTGCTCCGGCAACGCCTTCGTGCACTTTAAAGAAGGGGTCTTTTAACCCCAACTGTTCGGCGCCCTGGCGCAACATGGCAAGCTGCTGATAGCCAGGGTGGGCATCAAATCGCGTAAAGCGCTCGGGCACCGGGCTTGAGGATGTGTCGTAGCCCGGAGAGGAGCTGGCAGCGTTGGTGGTGGCGCGTGGCGTGGTGCGTTTACGTGCCTGTTCCAACAGCTGCCGTTTTAAATCAGAGCGCTTGGCGGTCATGGTGTCTCGGTCGTCGATGATGTTGAGGCAGGCTCAGAGAGCCCGTCAGCCCCGTGGCGAGCGGCGAGAGAGGCTAACGCATCTTGCGGTGCTTCTTCAACATCATCGTCATGCTGGTGGAGCTTTTTAATCAGCACACCGGCAAGCTTATTAAGCGTTGAGGCCTCGCTGAGTACCATGACCGGCACCTGAACGCCCAGGCGGTTTTCAATCGCGGTCATCAGCTCAACGCCCATTAACGAGTCAAAGCCCATATCGTAGACCGAGCGATTAACGTCAATCTTCTCCTCGTCGATCAGCAGAATACTGGCAAGCTCTGCGCGAAGTAGTTCTGTCACCGTAGTGTGAAGCTCTTCCGGCGAAAGGTCGGCAAGCAGAGCGCTGATATCATCATCGCTTTCATGACTGTTATCGTCATCACTGGCGCGGGCTATCTCGTTAAAGCGCGGCGCATTGGCCGTCGGTAAGAAGCGGGCCAGCGCGCCCCACTCAAGCTCCAGTACGCCAAGGCTTGGCCCGGGAGTTACCAGCATTTGCTCAAGTACATTGAGCGCATCGTCAGAGCGCAGGGCAGAACCGCCTAAACGCTCTTGCAACGCATCACGTGTACGCGGGTTGCGGGCCAGGAAGCCAACATCTTCAATCGCGCCCCAGCGTATGCAGGTCGCAGGAAGACCAACTGCCCGACGATTGGCTGCAAACGCTTCAAGCCAGTGATTGGCGGCCACGTAATTGGCCTGGCCTGGGTTGCCGAATAGCGTAGTCGCTGATGAGTAGAGGATAAAGAAATCCAGCTGCTCGTCTCGTGTTAACGCATCGAGATGGCGGGCGCCTTCAATTTTGGGTGTTAATACCTTTTGAATACGCTCGGCATCCAGGTTACGAATCAAGCCGTCGTCGATCACCGTGGCGGCGTGCACGATACCGCGCAGCGGGCCAAGTTCAGCGTTGGCACGTATCAGGACGCTACCCAGCGCATCGCGGTCGGTAATATCGCAGGCAGTTGCCAGTACCTGAACACCTTGAGCATTAAAGTCAGCGATAGCGGCTTGCGCTTCTTCGCTGGAAGGGCCGCTTCGGCTAAGCAGAATCAGCTGGCGAGCGCCTTTACTGACCAGCCATTGAGCGGTTTTAAGACCGAATCCGCCTAGGCCGCCGGTCACCAGGTAGCTGGCATCGTCGCTAAGGCTTAGCGTTTCATGGCCCAGCGCTTCGTTTTTGGGCGGCGCAATGGGCTGCTCATAGGTGACGACGACTTTGCCGATCTGGCGCGCTTGCTGCATATAGCGGAAGGCGTCGATCACCTGGCTATGGCTGAACGCGGTAAACGGTAGCGGGCTAAGTGTGCCGTCGTTGAACAGCGCCATCATTTCCCCAAACAAACGCTGGGTAAGGGCGGGCTGCACCTTCATCAGCTGGTCGGAGTCGATACCGAAATAGCTCAAGTTATTGCGGAACGGGCGCAGGCCGATATGCGTATTTTCGTAGAAATCGCGTTTACCCAGTTCCAGGAATCGACCAAAGGGGCGCAGGGCGCGCAGGTTTTGGTTGATAGCTTCCCCGGCAAGCGAGTTCAGTACGATATCGACACCTTCACCTTGGGTATCTTCAAGGATCTCTTCAGCAAAGGTCAGCGAGCGCGAATCATAAAGGCGCTCAACGCCCATCAGGCGTAAAAAGTCACGCTTCTCTTCAGAACCTACCGTGGCGTAAATTTCCGCGCCAAGCCACTGGGCGATTTGTAGCGCAGCAATACCCACGCCGCCTGCTGCACCATGAATCAGGACTTTTTCGCCCGGCTCCAGGCGAGCCAAGTGTTTTAGCGCGTAGTACACGGTAAAGAACGTGGTGGGAATAGTTGCGGCGGCAGCGTAGCTTACGCCTTCCGGCAGCGGCGCCACCGCGTGCTGGCTGGCAATCAATCGGTCACTGAAACTCGCCGGGCCAAAGCCAACCACGGCTTGACCTGGGGCGACGTGAGTAACGTTATCACCGACAGCGACGACTTCGCCGGAGAATTCAAGGCCCAGCGTCGGCCCGGCAAAACCGTTCTCGATCGCCTCATCAGACAGCAGGCCGAGGGTGTACATCACGTCACGGAAGTTAAGCCCCGTGGCTTTTACCTTGATTTCAACGTCATCGGCCTTGAGCGCGGGCAGCTCACGCGGGCGCCACTGTAGCTGGCGCAACTGGCCGGGAAGAGCAAAGCCGAGGGTCATTGCCTGCCGCGCAGAGGTGCCGTCAACTATCGGTTGAGGCGCCGGTGCCGGCAAGGTGCGCAGGCGGGTGGCAAAACGCTCGCCGCTAGCATTAATGACGACTTCGTTTTCGCTATCCGGCGCGGACAACGAATCGGCCCATGCACTTAGCGCAGCATCACTGACGTCGTCAGGGATATCCAGCAGGCTGGCGGTATGGCCAACGGCTTCATTGGCAAGCGAGCGGCCAAAGCCCCAGAATGCGGCATCATCAAACATGTGGGCTTGCGTGTGCTGCGACTGCCACAGCACGCTAACGCCTTGAGTGGTCAACCATAGCGTTGCCGAGGCAAGCCCAGCGGCTTCCAGAGCCAGGCTCCACTGCTGAGCACGGTGGCAGCGCAGCGTTTGCGCGGCGGTGCCGGTGTTGCCAAGGTCGCGCAGATCAATCACATTCAGCGTTTGGAGAGCGTCACCCCATTCATCCAGCGAATTTTGTAACAGTTCACTGGGCGAGCCGTCGCTTTGCTCAACGATCACGCTTGCCTGACGCGCGGTAAGCGCGTTGGCAAGGCGCGCCGCGAGCGCTTGGTTGGCGTCATCGGTCACGATTAGCTGGCAAGCTGCATTCGCGCTGCTTCCCGTTGCCTGTGCAGATGACGATTCGGGCATCTGGGCATGCAGCAGATACGCGCCGGTATCACTTTCTTCAAGCTCGATAGGGGCTGAAACGCTAAAGCCTTGGGCGCTTAGCCACTCGCTTACCGTGGCGGGTTCCAGAGCCGTTTGATCAATCCCCGGCGTGGCTAGCACATCGTCTAGCCAGCGGCTGGGGGCAACGCCCACCATCATGATATGTGCCCCAGGCGCTAGCTGCGCTGGTAGGGCTTCAATCAACTGATACGTGCGGGCAGGCTGGGTGGCATCCGCGCTGATAAAGGCTAGCTGGGCTTTTTCTGCGTTTGCTAACGTCGGTGGCGCATCATCCAACGACTGCACATCAATTAACGGGTAACGCTCTTGCAACTGCTCGGCCTGATGGCGTGCGCTGTCATGCGTGGTGATCACCCGATAGTGATGATTATCGGCTAGCGGTGAGCCGGCCAGCTGTTCCAGCAGGCGTTGCCCCAGCGCCGGTGCGCATGGGCCAGCTTCAAGCAGCTGTAAGCGCTCGCTTGCACCCAAGGCGCCAAGCGATGCTTCCATTAGGCTGCCCAGCTCGCTGGCAAGCACCTGCCAGCCGCTTTCGCCAACCAGCACGCGGTTAAGTCTTGCCAGGTGCTCTGTCGAAATACCCAGCGTATCTAGCTGGGTAGAGCCATTTTGCAGCGCCTGACGATGCAGGCCGAGCCGGCCTACCAGGTGAATCGGCGCAAAGTAGTCAGGGTAGTCCTGTACCAGCAGTTGCCAGATCGTTTCAGGCGGCAGGGCTTCGTCGTTACCCTCGACGGTAAAGCCTTGCTGGGCAAATGCTTCGCTGAGGCTATCCAGTAATGGGGCGACTGCCTGAGCATAACGCTGGCCGGTATGCGTCGCGTAACGATCGCCCAGCCCCGCCAGGCGGCTTAATGCCTCGGCAGGCAGGGGAAGCGGCGAAGCGCTAAGCGGCGCTGGCGTCAGCTCAACATCCAGGTAGCTAAGCTGCTGGTGGTGAGCGCGGTTCAGGCGTATCGCCTTGAAGCGTGTCTGGCTCAGCACGGCAACGGCGTTACCTGCCGCGTCATAAAGTTCGAAGTCAGCGGTAAACGAGTGGGGTGCACGTTTGCCCATCACAGCACGGGCCAGTACCGGCGTGCCGGCCTGGGTATTGACCTGTATACGGCCTACTCGAACGGGAACAAATGCAAGCTGGGCGGCAAATTCGCTGTGCTGTGCCAGCAGTGGAATAAACATCTGGAAAGCACTATCCAGAATGCCTGGGTGCACGTGAAGCGTCGATAGCTGTGCCTGAACGTCGCTGGATAAGTCGATAGCACCGATCACGGCGTTATCTTCGATCCAACCGTGGCTGATCGCCTGGAACGCAGGGCCGTAATGCAGGCCGATGCGCTCAGCCAGGTGTAAGTGATCCGCCAGGGTGTAATCCGGCGCGCGCGTAGGCAGTGCTGGCGCTTGGCGATTGAGCAGAAAGCCGCGGCTTTCGTGCATGTTGCGTGCTACTGCGTTCAACTGCCACTCAACGCCGGTGGCCGGCTCGCGGGAGTGAATGGCGATGCGCCCGTCATCCGGGTTAAGCGATAAGCGCAAGGTGCGGCCATTGGGGCCGTCCAGCAGCAACGGTGCGCGAATTTCCAGCTCTTCGATATCTAAAAGCGGGGTATCTTTCTGCTGCAGCGCGGCGGCCAGAGTTAACTCAACAAAGCCTGCCCCTGGGAATACCGCGCCTTCACCCACTACATGGTCGGCAAGCCAGGGCTGGCGTTTGGTATCCAGCTGGCTTTCCCAGGTGTGTTCTTGCTGTGCCAGCGGATAACCCAGCAGCGGATGCTGGTAGTAGCGGGAAAGCAGGCCTTGGCCGTCTTCGGTGCTGTTGACCCAATGGCGTGTGCGCTGCCATGTGTAGCGCGGCAGTAATACGCGCTGGCCTTCCACGGGGAAGATATGGCGTATATCAAACGTTAGCCCGCTCAATAGCAGCTGGCTAACGCTTTGCTGAAGTTTTTCAAGGCCGGGTTTGTGACGCTCGATCGTGCCAATCACCAGCCCGTTACGCTCTTGCTGGCGCAGTGACTCATTAAGATAGCGACGCAGGATGGGGTGAGCGCCAATCTCTACAAAAACGTTATAACCCTGTTTAATCAGCGCGGTCGCGGCGTGATCGAATAGGACCGGTTCGCGGATATTTTCCCACCAATAGGTAGCACCTAAGGCGCTACCTTGGCTGAGTTCGCCAGTGACGGTTGAGTAATAGGGGAGCTGCGTCTCACGTGGCGTAATCGTGCTTAATGCATCAATCACGCCACTTTGAATACTGTCCATGGCCGGGCTATGGAAGGCATAATCCAAAGGCAGGCGTTTGGCAAAGGTGCTTTGCTCGCTTAAGGCTGCCTCAAGCGCGGTTAATTGGTCGTTCTCACCGGCCAGCGTAATCCCTTTAGGGCTGTTAATACCTGCCAGACACACCTGATTGAATTCTGGTTTGGCAAGCAAGGGGGCAATGTCCTCAGCGCTCATGGCAACCGCGGTCATGCCACCCATGCCCCGGGTTTTGCCTTGATAGAAGCTGCGGTAATAGATCACTTTTACCGCGTCTTCAAGGCTTAACGCGCCCGATGCCCAGGCGGCGGCGACTTCACCCACGCTGTGTCCAAATACCGCTGTCGGCAGGACGCCTTGCGCTTTAAGCCATTCGGTTAACGCTACCTGCAGCGCAAAAAGAGCGGGCTGGGCAATTTCGGTAAGCTCGAAGCGGTTCTCACCGTTTTGACCGGTAAGCTCGGCGCGTAGTGAAAAATCGCCGTACTGCTGGAACAGAGCATCTACACGATCAATTGCCTCGGCAAATACCGGGGCCGACTCGAGCAGGTCACGGCCCATGGTTTCCCATTGGCAGCCGTTGCCGTCATACACAAACACAGGCCCGCGGGCATTGGTTAGCCGCTCCAGGGTGGTGACGCTTGTGGTCTCCCCCTCGGCGTATTGGTTTAGCGCCGCGGCGGCCTCTTCTGGCGTTTTAGCAAAGCAGAGCGCACCAAATGCGTGCTGTTCACGATGATGGAATAGCGTATGGGCAATATCGTAAAACGCATTGCTGCCATCATTAGCGCTGTCTTGATTATGGCTGGCGGTAAAGTGCGCCGCGAGATTCTGGGCCGTCGCGGTAAGCGCTTCCTGGCTTTTGGCACTTAGCCGAATAGGCACGGCGTGGGCGGGCGCTTGGCTGGGCGCTGGTAATTTTTCAGGCGCACTTTCCAGAATGACGTGGGCGTTAGCGCCGCCAAAGCCAAACGAGTTAATCCCGATCACCAGGCGACCCTCTTTTTTCAGGGGCTGGGCTTTGGTGACGACGTGCAGGTTCCATTCATCAAATTTAATGCGCGGATTAAGCTTACGAATACCGATGGTGGCGGGCACTTCGCGGTGCTGCAAACTGTAAAGTGCTTTGGCAAGACCGGCTACCCCTGACGCGGTTTCCAGGTGACCGACGTTGCTTTTAATAGAGCCAATCGGGAGCGGCGTTTGACGATATTTGCCCAAGGCTTCGCCAATGGCGCGAGTTTCTATCGGATCACCCACGGCGGTGCCCGTGCCGTGAGCTTCCAGGTAGTCGATCTCATCGGGCGCAATCCCTGCCTGCGCGTAGGCACGGCGCATCAGGTCGATCTGGGCGGTAGGGTTGGGCACCGTGATGCCCGATTTATGGCCATCGGTATTAACTGCCGAGCCCGCCACTACTGCCAAAATATTGTCGCCGTCAGCGATGGCTTGGTCGTAGTCTTTGAGCAGGAAAAGCCCGGCGCCTTCAGAGCGTACGTAGCCGTTGCCCGCTTCATCGAACACCTGGCAGCGACCGGTCGGCGACAGCATGCTCGCCTTGGAGAAAATAATAAAACCGTACGGGTGAAGGTGAAGGCTAATGCCGCCGGCCAGCGCCATGTTGGTTTCACCGCTGCGAATAGACTGGCAGGCCTGGTGAAATGCGACCATGGATGATGAGCAAGCCGTATCCAACGACATGCTGGGGCCATGCAGGTCAAACACGTAAGACAGACGGTTTGAGGCAATGCTGGATGTGTTGCCCGTGGCGGTCGAGGCATCGATGGCCGCCATGTCATCGGCCATACGGTACGAGTAATCAAGGCTGGCAACGCCTAGGAACACTCCACACTGGCTGCCACGCAGGCTGCTTGGCACGATGCCAGCGCTTTCCATGGTTTCCCAGGCGAGCTCTAGCAGCATGCGCTGCTGAGGGTCCATATTGGCCGCTTCGCGGGGCGAAATACCAAAGAACTCAGCATCGAATCCACTAATATCACCAAGGCTACCCGCGGCAAACGTGACGCTGGTGCCGGGATGGCGTTTGTCCGGGTGCCAGAAGGCGTCATGGCTCCAGCGGTCAGGCGCCACTTGGGTAACTAAATCTTTCTCGGCTTGCAGGTCCTGCCAGAACGTTTCAGGGGTGGTGCCGGGGAAACGATGGGCGGCGCCGATAATGGCAACGCGTTTAGTCATTCTTGCTCCTGAGGTTCTGGTTCTGCCTTGATTACATCGCTACTTATACCGCGTCCAAACGCTTGTTTAAATAGCTGGACGCCAAGTTCGCTGGCTTCCAGCGCGTACGGCTCATGCTGGTGTTGCGCTGTATCGCATGATCGTACCTGAGACTGACTGGGCAATTCCGTTGACCATATCATGTACGGGGTATGACCTTTAGGCGGTGAAAAGTATTCATACGCTGCCGGTAGAATCGGCACATGATCGCCATACCAGCCTAGCAGCCCCGGCCTTTTAGCCTCATTCAGGGCGGTTTTGACATTGGCCAGCATTTTGTCGGCCTCGCCCAAATGGCGCAAATACACAGATAAATCGCGCATGTGCGTGGGCAGTGGCCAGGGCGCTGTGGGCAGCGTAGCCGCTAAACTTTCTTGCTGAGGCGCTTCCAAGTGTAGCGGGCCATGGTTTTCCATGGTAATGACGAATACAAAAAACGGTCTATTATCGCTATCTTCAAGCAGTCGTCCAACCTTTCGTGCCACGGCTAAGTCGCCAATGTACTGGCCTTGCTTATCGCTGCTCTCAAAACTGCTGATATCGATGAACTGATCAAACCCTAAGAGGGGGATCACTTTATGACGCATATAGAAGCTGGCGGGGTAGGGGTGAATACATACCGTACGGTAACCCGCTGCCTGAAACGTGCTCGCAAGGCTGGGAAGTGGATGACGTGACAGCGTGCGATAGGGGTTAAATTGGCGCGGCCCCCAGGCGCTGGGTGAAAGCCCGGTGAGTACCGCGCATTCCGTGCGCACGGTATTGGCGCCCCAGGCAGGCACACTTAGCTCCCCATGCTCTAGGGCTTGCTTACGCGTCGCATCAAAATGCGTTAACAAGCTGCCGCTGACATCTGCATACCAGGGGCGCGGATCAAAAAACGATTCGCTTTGCACCAACACGACATTGGGCCGTGCTTCTGATGAAGCATCGCCGTGTAACGGTGTGCGGTGGTCTTCTTTCAGATGATGGGCTAACTGATAAAACGGCGATTGTTCCGGTGCGGGCGCGGAGGAGCGCATTAACGCAACGCCGTAGGCCCAAAGGCTTGCGAATAGCCCCAGACGGTTCATGTCATCAACAGGGTTCAGCGTAATTGGCGCAAGCGCTCGCCAACCCAGCGTAATCAGCAGCACGCCTGACACGCTTATCAGCAAGCAGTGGGTAATAAAACGCTGCCCGCCCCAGCGCGATACTAGCGAAGGCTCCCAATACACAAACGCCCCAATAGCTGCCGCTCCCGCACCAATCGCGGCAATGGCAAGGCCAGTACCAAAAAAAGGTACATAAAGGCGGGGATGAAGAATAGCATCCCAGAAGTATTCAAAATCGTGGCAAATAAACGGTTCGTTCAGCGTGCGTGATTTGGTATTGCTGGATTGAACGACGACAAGCTGTAGTGAAAGAATAAAAATTACCGCAAACCAGGGGCGCTGAAGCACTAAAACAAATACGCCAAACAGCAATAGCCAACTGCCCAGGTGCACGCTGTTGGCCGCCAAGCCGCGCCGCCAAAGCGGTTGAGGGCGCGGGCTAAGCAGCGCTTCAAAAACGATCGTTCCAAGCAGGCCTGTTAATAGAGGCCATAGTAGCTGAAATAGTAGCTGAATAGACAGTGAGGTGGTCATCTTAGCCACCCCCTGAGTGGTCAATATGATCAAAGCCCAGACGTTTGATCAGCCACTGGGAAACCCCAGCAGGAAGTACCGCCAGCCACCAGGTGCCGAAATTAAGCGGGAAAGGGAAGCTAATGCGCGCCCGGTTAGCATCGATCGCGCGTTTGATTACCTTGGCTGCCCGCTCCGGTGGCCATTCGAACGGCTTGGGGCCGGGCATGGCGTTGCACATGGGTGACGTTACATAGCCAGGCATTATCACGGTCACACCGATGCCGTGAGGGGCCAGCAGGCCGCGCAGGCCTTCGCCGTAGGCTTTAATGCCTGCTTTGCTGGCGCTATACGTCGGTGTGGAAGGCAGGCCGTGCCACCCGGCAAGCGAACTGATAAACACCAGCTGACCGCTGCCCCGCGCCTGCATCGCGGGCACCAAATGCTGAGCCATGGCGATTGGCGTTTTGAGGTTTATATCCAATAGGGCCTGCACATCGTCCCAGGGTTCCAGCGACCCTGATACTTGGGGATGGGTGTTTTTACCCGCGTTGGCTATCACGATATCCGGCAGGTGCTCTGCACAAAGGGCATGAAGCCACTGCGCGAGCGCTGCCTCATCAGTAAGATTGACCGAGGCAGTGGTTACTTGTGCACCCTGTTCGCGGCAGGTGTCGGCTAGAGCCAAGAGTGCCTCTTGCTGCCGGCCATGCAGCACTAAATGGGTGTGCTGGTTGGCGTAGGCTTTTGCCAGCGCACCGCCAATGGCGCCCGTCGCCCCGGTAATCAATACGCAGCGCTGGGCGCCGGATGTTGACGCGATGCTCAAAGTAATTTCTCCAGCGGCGATGGGCAGGCTTCCAGTATGTGGGCTGCATTGTTGACCGCGAGGTCAATGCTGGGCTGGCAGTAGAAACCGCCGTTGACCTGTACGGTATGCATCACCGTGTTGCGGAAGTAGTTAAAAAGCTCCTGACTTGGCTTGGGCGGCTGATTCCAAAACTCATTCAGACTTCCTTCATAGGTAAGCCCGGCGAGGTTGTAGATCGGGTCGCTCAGCGCGAAGGTGGGGCACTGCTTCTCCAGAGAAACAAACCCGACGGTGCTGTTAACCGTTACGGTACCCAAGGCATGTTTGATAAGCGTGTCTAAATTACCTGACTCCAAATAGACGATGCGCTCTTGCAGGCCGTAAAACTGGGCCAATTGTTTAATGATGTTGGCATAGTTCACCAGCCCCATATCCAGCGGATGGTTTTTTATGCACAGCAGCGCATCGCCAGGCGCATGCTCGGCAAACGACCCCATTACATGATCCATCACTTCCTGCATATTGGCATAAGGCGAGTGGTCACGAATCTGGGCATCCGTATTTAGCTGAAGCGGCAATATAAAGTAAGGCTTGGCGCTTTCAATCAACGTTTTAATACGCTGGGCGTCGCGCTTTTTCCACTGCTTCAACAGCGTAAAACGCTTGATGTAACCAGCGTACTCGACTGGCGCCGTAATGGGCGCATGGTTACGATAATGCGGCGCCACCAACGGGTTGGCTAACCCCGCCAGATGATAGGCAACATCGTGCATGGCGCGAATCTTAAACGATGAACGAAAGCGCACGGGTGGGGGCATTTCAGGCAGCGCTTTACCCGTTTCATAGAACCACGTGGGGTCACGGGGTAAAAGCGAATGCCCGTTAACACCATCGCGCTCAAGCGTTACCCAGAAAGGGCGAAAATAGCCCTCTTCAAATACATGCGTGCGCACTCCAGCCTTTTGGGCATTATCAACCGCAGGCCGGTGAATAGGCCGACGGTCGCCAAACATTACCTGATCAGTGATCGCGTAGCGCTGCCAGAGTGATTCAATATAGGCCGGCAGTTCACTTAATGGGTCGCGAAATAAATGGTTTTCACTATGCGTCCGTTGCCAGTAAGCAATATCGCCTGCGTTGAAGTTGACCTTAACCACGCGGTGGCCGTCGTCAGAAAGCCTACGTGCCAAACGCTGATAGAAGGGCGAGCAGACCCCTTGTAAGAATAAGAATGCGCGCTTTTGCTTCAACTCAATGTCTTCCAATCAATAAATTACGGTAAAGCCGGTAGAGACGCTGCTTCCATGTCAGCGTCGGCTGGTATGTTCTTGCCTGTTCTAAAAGACTAACGACGGTTTCCGCATTGCAAAGCTGGCGGCTTAACGGGTCTACATAGCCCGGGTAGAGAATTAACGTGCCTGCTACCAGCGCATCGAGCGATAAACGGCGTGAACGGCGCTCGCAGCGCATGGCATCCTGCGTTAATCCCCAGCCAGCGTAAAAAGGCATGCCATAGGTTACGACCTCGCGGTGGCGTAATAGTGCCTCAAATCCGGTTAATGAACTCATGGTGTGAACCGCATCGACGCGCTCTAATAGTGTCGCGATATCCATATGGCTGGCATCTAAATCATACAGGCGTTGGGTATCGGGTTCGAGTGCCCCTATGCGCGCGCCACTTATCACATCAGGGTGTGCTTTATAGATGATGTAGGCGTCAGGGTTGGCCGCGCGAACCGCTTTTAAAAGCGCATTATTAGTACGTATTTGAGGCGAGCCCATGGCGATGGAGGCGTCACTTTCGACTTGGCCCGGTACCAAAATCATCCGCTTATTGTACGGCAAATCGATAGAGCTGTGCCCGCGGACGTTGTATTTGGAAAGCTTTAACGCCACCAAGCGCTCTCGCAGCTGCGCTGCTCGTTCAAGCAGATCATCGCTAAACGCTGTGTGCTGGAGTAGTGTTTCCAGGTCACTTGGCTGGTTCGGGTCGTAATAAATGCCCTGGGCGTCAATCACTAGCGAAAGTGGCTGGGTAAGATCCACGCCCAAACCCACTGAGCGAATGAAACCATCCTCGATTCGCCATATGTGGGGCATTAGCGCTGCGTGCTGCTGCTCGAATTTTGGGTCAATACGGCTGGACCACACTAAAAGTTTTTGTGCAGGCGGCTTATTGGGCAGCGCCGCTTGATAGGTAAGCTGCGCCGCGCCTCCCATAAAATGATGAATAAAACGCCGCTTCCAGGATGAAAAGCCGCACGCCAGCCACTCGCCGCACAGCCGCTCCTGCTGGCGTTTTTGATCAGCAATTAGTGCGATGGTGTCTTCTAATGTAGAGGGCTTAAGCGTGTAGGGGTTGGCGTAGCGCGTATAGCGTAAATAGGCTGCCGCAAACACTTCATTTAGCGACCGCTGTTTACGTCGTCGTGAGCAGGGAACTTGGTCTTGGGTTAATCCCCAACTGGCATAGAAGGGCAAACCAAAACAGTGAACGCGTTTGCCCGCCAGCAAAGCTTCAAACCCCAGTTGGCTGGTAACCACATACACCGTATCCACCTGATCAAATAGCGCCCAGGGGTTAACATCTTCACTAATCAAGCGACAGCGCGGATGGTTTTGTGCGTTTAACAGGTGCCCTTGTTTTTTACCGGCAATGACGTCTGGGTGTATTTTGACCAGAATTTCAGCGTCTGGATGGTCGTTCAACGCGGCTTCCAGCATGCGCTCGAAGCTTTCTGCACTTGCACCGCCAAATTCAATCGAGGCATCACCTGCGGTTTGGTCAACTACCAACACCCTCGCCAGGGGCGAGTAGTCTATAGTAATGTCCGGTGCATGATTGTATTTTGAAAGGCGATAGCGGGAGAGCTGCTTGATACATCGCTCGGCATGATGAATTTCGTCTGATGTAAACGAAGCGGTATTTAGCCAGTTTTCGAGATCCGAGGGCCGTGAGGCATCATAATAAATGCCGGTATGGTCAACCACTACGCTATGCGCTTGAAAGCCGGCCACGCCAAGGCCAAGCGAGCGTAAAAAGCCGTCTTCCAGGGCGATATAAGGTAGCCGGTGACGTTTGGCATAACGCCTTGCAGCAAGGCTTGTCGGTTTTAGGCCCCAGCCAATGACGGCATCAGGCTTTTTTTGAAATGATCGTAGGCGTGAGAAGTGGCTAAATTCAGACAGCAGAGCGGGAAGCGTGTCTATTTTACCAATGCCTGCTGATGTGTAACCTGCCGTGCTTTTCGCCATGAGAGGATCGTCGTTAGTAACGGGATAATAAGCTAGGCGAGCGAACATACGTGAAACCGGCGCGCTTATCAATTGAGCGCAGTAAGTACTTACTAATTTTTACCAAATAGCACAAATAATCGAATAGTTTAAAAATAATAGAATTAACTTTGTTTTAATCAACGCGCACAATAATGATGTTTTTGGTAATTTAGTATTAACTCGAATAATGAGTGGTGTGCAAGTACAGGGAAGTATTCAAAAAAGGATAATAGGTGCTCTTGTCTTACCCATTAAAGAAAATACGTTCTTTGAGGACGCTGAAAGGTCGGCTACTGCTGGGACTTTCAGGAACCTTATTGTTGCTGGTTGCACTGCTGTTGGGTTTGGCATGGCAGGTGGGTAAAACCCTGGTGCTTGAAACCAATATGGCTCACTTGCGCTACGAAGCACGGCTCTTGGCAGATGAGGTCACTCAGCAAGTTGAGTTACGCATTGATGCACTGCAGCGTCTAGACCGAATTATTGGCTATAGCGATGATCCCGAATGGCTAAGTTACGAGCTGCGCCACAACGATACCATGATGGCCTGGTTTGATGGCATTGTGGTGATTGGTAGAGATGGGCGCGTTATTGCTGACTGGCCAAGTGTTGTGGGACGCGTAGGGCTTGATACGTCTGATACCGAGTTTTTCAAAATGGTGCGTGGAACGCGGCAGCCGCACATGAGTGAGCCTTTTACAGGCCGAGCCAGCAATGCACCTATGGTATTGGTGAGCGTGCCGCGTATTAATGATAGCGGCGAGTTCGTGGGCATGGTGGGTGGTGTGCTCAGTCTTGATTCAGGCGGGCTGTTTAGCCGTTTGGCGAAAGTGCGTCTAGGTGAGCAAGGCTATGCCGGTGTGGCGACTGCTTCTGGAACCATACTGTATCACCCGGAGGTCACCCTGATTAATACTGAAATAGCGGTTCCCGCGGCTAATCCTTTATTGGATCAGGCGCTTGACGGTTGGCAGGGGGATGGCGTTGGTGAGTTGTTTAGCGGACAAATAGGCTTGCAGGCCTATACGCAGGTATGGCCCGCAAACTGGATTATTGGCCTTTTTTTACCCAATGAGCAGGCGCAGCTACCGCTATCTGGGTTTATTCATAAGCTAGGATGGATGTGGGTATTTCTGGCCATTTTGATGATGCCAGTACTGTGGTTTTTATTAGCGCGTATATTGGCTCCGCTTCAGCACTTGGAGACTCAAATTGGTGAAGTTGGGGCAGGCAGCCGTGAGCGCGTCAATCTGGCTACGGCAATGCAGGAGCTGCAGCAAGTCGCGACTACTTTTAATCGCGTAGAAGAAGAGCGACAAACGTTAGTTAATCATCTGCAAGAGCGTCAGGCATTTCTCGACTCCGTATTGAGCGCCGTCCCACAAGGAATGTTTGTCGCTAATTTTGATGGTGTCATCACCTATATGAACCCGGCGCTATTGGAAATGCTGGGGATCAAGGCTGCCCGACCCGCTAAGGACTGGTTAAAACAGATCCACCCTGACGATTTTGATGGAGCAAGGGATATGTGGGAGCATAGCTTGAAAAATGGCAGTGATTTTGTTCGTCAGCTGCGGTTTATGCATGTTGATAATGAAACGCTGTGGCTGGATGTTCATGCGCGAGTGGTCATGCTAACGCAAGGCGGTCACTCCCTGGGCTTAGTCGGCGTCGTTAAAGATATTACTGAGCGCCGCCAGCAAGAGGCACTGCAGCGCTGGGAAGCCGAGCACGATCCGTTAACGGGGCTTTTAAACCGGCGTGGTTTTGAACGCCGTCTTGAAGAGGCGTTTGCTGATTTCCAAAAAACCAGTACGCCGTCAGCACTGCTCATGTTCGATTTAGATCACTTCAAACCGATTAACGACGAAGGGGGGCACGCGCTAGGCGATGAGATGCTGCGTCGGATTGCTCAAATTGTCGCCTGGGAAGTGCGCCGCAGTGATCATGTGGCGCGCCAAGGCGGAGACGAGTTTGGCGTATTGCTCCCTAGCTGTACTCTGGGGCAGGCACAAATAATTGCAGAGTCGCTGCGTCAGGCGGTCAGCGAAGTTTCGGTTACTCATTTAGACAAAGAGTACCGGGTAACGCTCAGTATTGGGGTTACCAGTTTTGATGATAGCGATACCAGTATCGAAGATGCTCTTTCACGCTCCGATTCTGCCAGTTATGAAGCAAAAGGGAATGGACGTAATAGCGTGGTCATTCGAGAGTCAACTGAAATGGACCCTATGCAATTATTTAATTAGCCACGATAAAGCATTAAAAGCCTTAAACGTAAGCCAAACGGAGTGATTGCGGCGACAGCATATCGGTTACAATAGAATATTAAGGCGTGCTGAATTAGTAGAGACAATGCTGTGAACCTACTTGAATTATTTGCCCGAACTCTGGATATCACGCTGCCGGTGTTTACCATGGTTTTTTTGGGTATTGGGCTAAAGCGTCTTGGCTGGATTGACCGGACGTTTGTATCAACGGCGTCTGCGCTGGTCTTTAAAGCCACCCTGCCCACGCTTATTTTTCTTAGTTTGGTCAAGGCGGATCTAAGCTTTGCGCTGGATATTCCGCTAATGCTGTTTTTTGCAGCTGCCACACTTGGCCAGTTTTTCATTAGCTGGTTATGGGCGTGTTTCCGTATTCCCTACGCCGAGCGGGGCATCTATATTCAAGGTGCCTTTCGCGGTAACTGTGGGGTAGTGGGGTTGGCTTTGGCGGCGGGTATGTACGGTAACTACGGGTTATCGGCGGGCAGCCTGCTCGTTGGCCTGGTCATCGTGATGTATAACGCGCTATCTGTCTGGATACTGGCAACCTATCAGCCAGGCCAAGCCACCGATTGGCGAAGCATATTAAAAAATATTGCCATGAATCCGTTGATTATCTCGGTATTGGTGGCGCTGCCGTTTACCGCGTTTTCTATTTCACTGCCGCGTTGGGTGATGACCTCTGGCGACTACTTTGCTTCATTAACTCTGCCGCTAGCACTCATCTGTATTGGCGCCACGCTTTCAGTATCGAGCATTCGGGATAAAAGCGAGGTTGCGCTGGGTTCTAGCGTCATGAAGATGGTGGTTCTTCCCGTGATATCGACGGCTGCGGCGTGGGTTCTAGGCTTTAAAGGCGAGCAGTTAGGCTTATTGTTTCTGTTCTTCGCCAGCCCCACCGCCGCTGCCAGCTTTGTCATGGTAAAAGCCATGGGCGGCAATGCAGCGCTCGCCGCAAACATCATTGCGATCACCACCTTGATGGCCAGCATATCCATTACGCTGGGCATTTTTGCCTTGCGTTTGCTGGGTTGGGTGTAAGAAGCAGCCTGCGCGGGTTGGAGTGTAATCTGTAACACGCTATACTACGCGCCCCTTCTGTAAGCAAAGTCCCTGTAGCTCAGTAGGATAGAGCAGCCGCCTCCTAAGCGGCAGGTCGCAGGTTCGACTCCTGCCAGGGACGCCATACCACTTCTTCTAGTCTCCCCACGTTACACCAAAAACCTGATAACCATGCGGGTTTAACCCTGACAGCCTACCTATAGTCACCCCATCTTACCCCCTCTAAAACCATGCTTTTATGTATGCGAGAGTGTATGCTGGCAGGTAATAACTTTCTTCGCATACATAGAGGCGGGGTATGAAGCGTTCTGAGGTACGTAGCAAGCCGCTCGCTGAAAGAGTTGTGGCTGCCCTTGAGCCGGAAAGTAAGGCTTACCGTATTAGCGATGGTGCTGGGCTGTACCTGTACGTTAGAACTGATGCTACCAAGAGCTGGGAGCTTCGGTATCGCAAGTCTGACGGTAAGTACAGTTGGCTGGGGTTGGGTAGTTATCCCGATGTTAAGCCTAAAGAAGCCCGGCAACGCGCCACTGAGGCTAAAGAGCTAATAGCCAAGGGAACGACACCGCGCCAGCACAAGAAAGCACAGGAGCAGCAAGCGCAAACGGCTAACCGTGAAACGGTGGCCGCCTTGATGGATGAGTGGCATGACATGAAGGCAAAGAGCGTTGACGCAAACTCTTTACGCAAAGTGTGGCTCTCTATTCAACGTCATCTGATCCCTGCCATGGGGCATGAGCCCATTTCTCGCATACAGCCCGCATACATCCTTGAGTTCTTCCGCAAGCTGGAAGCACTGGGTATTCACGCGACTAGTGCCAAAATCAGGCGCGCTCTTGCCGAGGCGTTTGATATGGCGGCTTTTGCCGGGCGTGTAACTTCTAACCCTGTACGAGGCGTGGAGAGGTTCATCGAGTCAGGGAAGGGAAGTAACTACGCTCACGTACCCCAACCAGAAGTGCCGGCCCTTGTTCGTGCCATTGATCAGTACCCCCGCAGTCCACAAGTTCGGGTTGCCATGCTACTGCTGGCGCTTAACGGTTGCCGTCCAGGTGAGTTAAGACAAGCGGCATGGTCTGAGTTTGATCTTGATAAAGCATTATGGGACCTGCCCCAAGAGCGAACCAAGAAACGGCGCGCCATCCTGATTCCACTGGCGCCACAAAGCGTGGAGCTACTGAAAGAACAGCGCCAGCGCAGTGGTTCGTTTGAGCTGGTTTTTCCCAACCGTAACGATCCGCGCAAACCCATGAGCAATATGGCCGTTAACAAGGCGCTTGAGCACATTGGATATGCAGGCCGTCAAACGGGGCATGGGTTTCGCCACATCCTGTCTACCGCTTTGAATGAGCGTGGCTATAACGCTGACCACATTGAGGCTCAGTTAGCACACGTAACAGGCAATATCCGTGGCACCTATAACAAAGCCCTTTATCTTGAGCCGCGCCGCGCAATGATGCAGGCGTGGGCAGATGAGGTATACGGCATGATGGGCGGCGCCAGCAAGGTAGTGGCCTTTAAAGCGCGTGGCTGACGCCAAATGGTTGAACGTGGATAGGCTATGGGGTGGCAGCGAGGCGAGCAAAGTGCTAAATATATGTCATGGATAAATAGCCAGTGTTGTTATCGCTGGCGCTTCATCGCACGTCGCGCACGTTGTTTTAAAGCGGTGACAGTGGTGGCGGCGGTGACACATTTGATTATTAAGGCTTTTTTCTGTCACCGGTATTGATTTGTCAGCGGTGACAGCGGTGACAACGGCATATAGGTAATGTGCCTATTGTTTGGCTGGCTAGGGCGACGGCCTGAAAGCGCGGAGAACTCCACCGTGTGAGCCAGCCACCTATTTTTGGAGTGCGTGGGAGTACGCATGGCATTAGAAGATGTTATAGCCAAACGGTATCAAGACTACATAGCAATTGAAGAAGTGGTAAAGCAGATAGCTAAGGAGTATGAGTGCTCCGAAGAAGACGCTCTATTAGTGTTATCAGATGCCATTAGAAGCAATTCTTCGAGGACATTCCACGGAACTTTTTTTTGCAGCCTTTCCATTTATAAAAGAGAAAAATTAGGCCCAGAGCGGTTAGATGATGTTACTGAGTCAGAGGTGCTCGAGAGCCTTTCCCAAAGAAATATTTCCTTACAGGAGGGGCTTGAACATGTCATACCATTCTGATTACCAACGCTTCTTATTTGATCGCGGTGAAATTGCCTCCTTTCTAAAATCGGCGGGTTACCCTCTTCAAAAGCTGGCTAGTCCAACTGACGATGCGACTGCTCAGGCGCCACATTGGATGCGGATATATGCTGCTAAAAGTGCTTTACGTACTTATGAAGCGGCCTGGATTATGGAAGGTAAAGAGCCACCAAGTTATTACCCGAAGACACATCTTGTTGACGCTAATGAGAGGCGCAATCTTAACGCCATTAATGATTCCGTCTTAATGGGCGATATTGCGACCAAGAATACGCAAGATCATATCGATGATGATCCACAAACTTGGTTTTTAGATCATCTATCAGTTATTGCATGGTGCCAGCGTGCTGGTTATGAGTGGCCACTGGCTCAGTTTATGCAATCGAAGCAGGCCGACGTTGAGCAATCTGCTGGTGACTCTGAGCTCTTTGCTCAAACCGCTAGCCAGCAAAGCCAGACTGATTTCAAACAAGAGATTGATGAGCTGCGGGAAGAGGTGGCGGAGCTCCGTTCTTTAATCGAGGAGCTAAAGAGGTCAGTACCATTGCATCCTGGAGGCTTAATGGGTAAGGCAATCGAGGTTCAGCATAAATACTGGCAAGACCCAGATAACGATCGCCCAAAATTAGAAGTGATTGTTAGCGAGTTGAAAGCGCGCAACCCTGAATTATCAGATGCTAGAGCAAGAGCAATTGAAGCTGTGGCCTGCCCAGTTGATCGCAAAAAATAGCCAGCCATCCAACTTTTACCC